>JAAYQM010000024.1 GCA_012519315.1 Clostridiales bacterium
AAGACTGTCGCTGCCATATGCCCCTTCCCCGTTATTACGAATGCAAAAATCACATCGGTTGGTACATTCGTTTGTTAAATTAATATAAAGCCCATTTTTCACCTTATATGTAATGGTCATATTATTACAATATGCCGCTGTGGCATATTTCTCCTTCTAGTTATACTGTTTTACAAAAGCAAGCTTTTCATACTGCTCGAACTTTTTCATCAGGAACGCACTGATAGAAAAGTTGTTATTATCGATATTGATTATACCATACTCAAGTCAAATTGCAAGAGATAATTAACTGCACACTACCGAGGACACCGATTATTTTAAGGTCATGGCAGGTCGGGTAGTTGAATATTAAACAGTTTTGCCCCATTCTGTGCCGTAATCTCCGCCACCGTCTCAAAATCCAAACGGTGCAAATCAGCCAATGTCTCGGCAACATATCCCACATATCCCGAATGGTTTAACTGCCCTCTGTGAGGATGAGGGGCAAGGTAGGGACTGTCAGTTTCTATAAGGATACTGTCGATAGGCAGAGCGGCTGCCACATCCCGCACCCGATGTGCATTTTTAAAGGTGACAGTTCCAGAAAAGGAAATATACCAGCCCCGTTTTATCAGCTCCCTAGCCATCTCAACACTTCCGCTATAGCTGTGAAAAACTCCGCATACATCGGGATAAGCTCTCACCACCGCCATGCAGTCCCCGTGTGCCTCCCGGTCGTGAACTATAACAGGCAGACCTAGTTCAGCAGCAAGAGACATCTGCGCATGAAAATATTCGGCCTGCTTTTTCTTATCGGTATCGGGATAATGATAATCAAGTCCGATCTCACCGAGGGCCACAAGCTTATTCTTCTTGCCGTTGGCAAAAAGACGGCGCAATTCGTCCATATCCGATGCAAGATTTTTGCAAAAACGGGTATCCGACGGATGTATGCCCGCCGCCGCATACATCCTCGGATAACGGGCAGCCTGCGCGATGCATTGCGTGGAGCTGCGAAGATCGGCTCCCACATTCAAAATATAATAATTTTCATCGCTTGAAAAGAGACGGGCGAGCAGCGAATCTGCTCCCCCCTCATATTCTCTTTCAAAACGTCGGTCATAATAATGAGCATGAGAATCAAAAAGCATAAAATTTCCTCTCCAAAGGCTTATCGGATACGCTCGCCCAGGGGTGTTGACTCATCCAAAAAGACAACACGAACCTCTTCCTCGCCCGATGCCAAAATCATTCCTTTGCTCTCCACGCCGCAAAGGGTTGCAGGTGCGAGGTTTGCAACGACGATAACCTTTTTCCCGATCAACTGTTCAGGTTCATAGTATTTTGCAATGCCGGATACAACCTGTCTCTTCTCATATCCAAGATCAAGTTGCAGCTTGAGCAGCTTTTTCGCTTTCGGAATCTTCTCGCAAGCAATCACCTGCGCCGCTCTCAATTCAACCGCCATAAACTGATCTATCCCAATCTGAAGAAGTCCCTCCGGCGCATCAACCGCATCCTCAGCAGAAGCGGCGGTCTTGTCCGCCTCAATCTGTGCAAGGAGCTTTGCTTCATCAATACGGGCAAAAAGGACGGTCGATTCTCCAACCGGTCTGCTCGGCTCAAGATTGCCGAAGGCTGAGACGCTGGCATAATCCTTAATCTCTGTATTAAGCTGGGCAAAAATGTTTTCCGCTGTTGTAGGTATGAAGGGTGAAAGGAGAACGGCGCCTATCCGAATCACTTCAAGAAGGTTGTAAATAACCGTGGCAAGTCTGTCCTTCTTGCTTTCATCCTTAGCCAGGAGCCAGGGCGTTGTCTCGTCGATATATTTGTTCGCCCGCCGCAGCATGATAAAAATCGCTTCAAGAGCATCGGCAATCCTGATCTCTTCCATGTACCTGTAGGATTCATTAACGGCAGCGGCGACCGCTCTCTCAAGCTCCTCGTCAACAGATCCCCTCTCCCCCCTTTGAGGAACAATGCCGTCAAAATATTTCTTAGTCATAGCAATGGTGCGATTGACCAGATTGCCGAGATTATTGGCCAGATCGCTATTATAGCGGGCAATCACACTTTCATAGGTGATGCTTCCGTCGCTTGCATAGGGCATTTCGGCAAGAGCGTAGTAGCGAACGCCGTCAACACCGAAATATTTCGCCATCTCATCGGCGTAGATTACATTTCCCCGAGATTTGCTCATTTTGTCATTCCCGAAATTAAACCAAGGGTGACCAAACACCTTTTTGGGCAGAGGAAGATCCAGCGCCATCAGAATAATAGGCCAGTAAATGGTATGAAAGCGCAAAATATCCTTGCCGATGATATGAACGTCACAGGGCCAGTATCTCTCAAACAAATCGGGCTGTTTTTCGTTCTCCGGGTCATAGCCGAGAGCGGTAATATAGTTGGAGAGAGCATCAATCCAAACATAGATGATATGCCCGTCATCAAAGGAAATCGGAATCCCCCATTTAAAAGAGGTTCTCGAAACGCAAAGATCCTGTAGCCCCGCTTCAAGGAAGTTGTTCACCATTTCTCTTTTGCGGGAAATCGGCTCAATAAAGTCCGGATTTTCCTCAATATGCTTGATTAAGCGGTCGGCATAGGAGCTCACCTTGAAAAAATAGGCTTCCTCCCGTGTTTTTTGCACCTCTCTGCCGCAGTCGGGGCATATGCCGCCCTCCGCTTGAGTTTCGGTGAAAAATGACTCGCAGGGGGTGCAGTACAGCCCCTCATAATAGCCTTTATAAATGTCTCCCTTGTCATAGAGCCTTTTAAAAATATTTTGCACCGATTTTACATGATAATCATCGGTTGTGCGTATAAACTTGTCATAGCTTGCTCCCATCAGGTCCCAAATTTCCTTAATTTGTTGGCTGATGGAATCCACATATTTTTTAGGCTCTATTCCGGCCTCACGGGCTAAATTCTCGATCTTCTGCCCATGCTCGTCGGTACCGGTCAGGAAGAAAACGTCATGTCCGGTCTGCCTTTTAAATCTTGCAATAGCGTCGGTCATGATCACCTCATATGTATTACCAAAATGAGGCTTGCATGAGCTGTATGCAATAGCTGTCGTAATAAAGAACTTTTTACCCATATTTTCATGTCATTTATCCGGCCGCCGCCGGACAAACGCCTTTCCGTAATCTATAAATTTATATTATAAGTTTTGTTTTCTTTTTGTGCTCGACATAGGCAAGAGAGGGCTTATCCTGCAGATCGCAAAGATATGATGTGTAAACGGCATTGGCAGCGACAAAATAAGGAGCGGCATAAGCTGCAAATACAATACCGGCGGTAAATGCCGAGAGCAGAGCCCAAAACCCAAAACTGAAGGTAAGACCAAACAATTCAAAGCGGTGTCCCTTCATCAAAAGCTTACTGATTTTCACCACTCCCCGGATGCTTAAATCCCGGTTTTTCATGGCAACGGCCATCATAGGATAAACATTACACAAGATCAAAGCGAGGAAATGTGCAAAGATAAGGGTAACGGCACAGATGCACAGCATCATAACAGCACCGGCAACAGGATATCCCCATGACAGGTAGTAATCGTTTACTCTGCAGGCAATAGAAATCCCCACAGCAATTTCGCCAATTATAAGCGCCCCGCGCCACAGGTAGGCAAGAAAACAGCGATATATTCTGATCAGAAGCTTTGCCGAGGAAAATGGCTCAAGAATTACCGAAACGGACGGTGCCCTGCCCGCCGATTCTACCGAGCGCAATGCGAAAAGGTAAAATCCTACCCCGACAGGCATAGCCAAAAGCAAATAAAGCCCAAAAACAAGATAATCGATAAGATAATCGGGCACATCCTCCCCCGCAAGGGAAACGATAAGACCGGCTATAGCTGTTATCCCCATCGAGAGAAGCATATTAATAAGGGTCGCCGCAACAAATTTAGGATAATTCTTTGGTTGGAACAAAAGCTTTCGCGCCTCCGATTTAAAAAAACGGACGCGGTCGTTCTGCAAGCTGCGCCGAATAACGATCCCTCCGCCGCCCTTCTTGCTCTTTCGTTGCTTTTTTATTGCCTGTCTTTGTCTGTCACTGTTTTCCACTGAACAACCCCACCGTATATATTGACCCCTTGGCATCTGCCAATTTTAAAGAGTCGAACGGCATATTGTTATTATTTGACATACAAATATCAGATATTCAGTGAATGTGCCAAAAGATAATTTACACATGAAACATAGATTTCACAGAGCAGGCAACACACAGTTTTCCCGAAGTAATCAATAATTAATTATAGCATAAAGTCAAAAAAACTGCAAGTATATACGATAATTTGGCTCCCTATCGACGTCGTCAGGATTTATGCTGCTGCCATTTTATCACAAATCCGCCTTTCTTTCAACTTCTACTCCGATCTGTATTTAATTATTTGCCCCAATTGCTTTACAAAGCTTCTATACCCTCCCCTTTTGTCTTAAGTTTTTATCTTGTTACCAAATTATGACAAATTATTTGACCTCAATATGCTAAAATATAGACAACCTATCGAGTGGTCTGAATGTGTGCCGCAATCAATGGGTCACTTTTACGACACTTGAGACGGTTAGCAGCAACATATTTAAGAGAGGATCCGATTATGATAAGAGAAAGTGCAACTGTAACCGTTAACAACACCGATACCTGCCTTATTGTCACCATCAACGGGGATATTGATCATCATAGCGCGCGTACAATCCGTGAGCGCATTGACAGCGAACTGTTCTTCTACCGCCCGCCCCTCCTTGTTTTAAATCTGAAAAATGTTGATTTTATGGATAGTTCGGGTCTTGGTCTGATACTTGGACGGCAATCGCGCGCCCACGAGCTTGGATGCGCATTTAAAGTAATAAATTGCTCACCCAGAACAAGAAAAATCTTTGAGCTTGCGGGTCTTGAGCGAATTGTCGATATTGTGGATACCGAATAATTTTTATATATTTCATAATCTTATCATATTTGCATAAACGAAAGGATAATGAAAATGCAGTCGAAAACAAAGGATAAGAAATTAGTCAATCAGTTTTATTTTGTACTTCCCTCTCTTTCAATTAATGAGAGCGTGTCCCGCGCTGTTACAGGCGCCTTTTGCGCACAAATGAACCCCACTATTGAGGAGCTGGCAGATATCAAATGCTCGGTTTCGGAGGCCGTAACAAACTGTATCGTACATGCCTATCGATATGCGCCGGGGGATATTTACATAACGGTTTCGCTATATTCCAATCGTTCTCTGCGCATTGTCATTCGGGACAAGGGGGTCGGCATCGACGATATTAAGGCGGCCCGTGCCCCCCTTTTCACCACCGACACCACAGGAGAACGCAGCGGCATGGGATTTGCCGTTATGGAAAGCTTTATGGATAAGGTGAAGGTGCTATCTCATCCGGGCAAAGGAACGAAAATAACTTTATTCAAGCAGCTTTCAGATCCATCGGAGGCGGTAAAAAATCAATGAGCGATATATTATGCGATTCTAAAAACGATAAAGAATCCAAATATTCATCGAACATTAAACTGGTATTGGAAGCTCAGGCAGGCAACCTTGACGCATCAGAGGAGCTGATCAAAAACAATATGGGGCTTGTCCGCAGCATAGCCTCTCGGTTTTGCGGGCGGGGTACCGAACTTGAGGATCTGTTGCAGATTGGCACAATCGGTATGCTCAAGGCTATCCGCAGCTATGATGTCAGCCGCGGATGCGCCTTTTCTACCTATGCAGTCCCGCTGATACTCGGTGAAATCCGACGATTTTTGAGGGATGACGGATTGTTGAAGGTTTGTCGTCCGCAAAAGACGTTAGGCGCCGCCCTCATGCGGGAACGGGAAAACTTTATAAGCAGAAACGGGAGGGAGCCGGGGATAGCAGAGTTGGCAAAGCTATGCGAGGTCAGCCCCGAGGAGGCGGCTGTCGCCCTTGTTGCCGTCTCCCCGGTCAGCTCACTATCCGAGCCTGTTTTCGGCGAGGAAGACGGTGTTACTCTCGCCGGAATTCTGCATGCCGAGGATCAAAATGAGCTTTCTGTTGACAGGCTGTCCATAAGCGAAGCCCTGGCAAAGCTGCCACCGGTATGGAAGAAAATAATCATGTTGCGATATTTCCGCGATTACTCACAACAGCAGACCGCGGAGGCGCTTGGTCTTACCCAGGTAAAAATATCCAGAGAGGAAAAGAAGATTGTCGATTTTTTGCGCAAGGAGTTAGGCTGAAATGCATATTATAATTTTGGGCAGAAAAAGGCGGGATCCCGTCCTTTTCTGCCCCATTTTCATAACGACCTATATGTTATATTGCCTCTTTATGCCCTCTACTATATAATCAGACATTTTCATAACATGCTCATGCAATATATCAAAGGTTTCAATCTCAATATCATATTTTTCATTAAAACGGCTGGTAATGACGGTTTCCAGCAGCTCAATATATTCATGAAGCAGCTGTTTCCATATGTCAACATTCCAAAACGGGTTGATTTGAGAGAGAAACATTGCGATATTGTCTGCATTTTCAAACCATCTTTCGCGGTCTGCGTTGTATGCTTCTTCATTTAGGGTGCCCTGATCATTCACAATCGTTGCGGTGATCAGCAAATGCTGACGAACGAGAGATTCTATCGTTGCGGCATTCTCAACACCATAAAACTTGCGGAAAAGCTCGGCAAATTCCTCCGGCATGCGAAAAAGACGTCTCACCACATAAGACACGTCCCCTGAGCCATCAATAATACTTGATATTAATGAGTGTCCCCAAATAAGCTCATCCATCCATAATTTGCGGAAGTCGTTGATAAGATTAATCTGCCTTTTACAGTAAATGTCAGTGTTATCTATAAAATATTCCATATTATTTATCTTAATTCATACACATTAACAAAGAAAGCTGTATGAACATTTCCTTTTTGCTTTATAGGGTTTGTTATTAATTATCATATGCAGCACAGGGAAAAGCAGTGTCAGCAAACAAACGAAGATATAAAAAGAAAAAACGATAAAAGATGTCACAAGGTTGAGACAGGAAAATCTCAAGCCCATTCTTTTATCGTTTTTGTAAATTATCAGAGCAAGAATCTACTCATTGACCGTTAGATCATCTTTGTAGTAGCGAAGCTTGGCATAGGTTGCCATAAGCTTTTTTGTACCCACCGTGTCAAAGGCGATCTCATAGAGAATATCCGCTCCCATCTCCTTCGCTGTCAGGATCACGCCCCGACCAAAGGTAATATGTGAGACAACATCCCCCTCGACAAATCGATCAAAGCTGGCTGTCCGCCCCACATTGGAGGATATATCCGATTTTCTAAAGAATTCATCCGAAATTTTGACCTTCTTCTTTTTTGAGGTAATATAAACGGAGGGTTCCTTTCTTTCAGGTCGCTCCTGCTGTTCAACATAAATAAGCTCTTCGGGAATCTCCTCCCGCACAAAGCGAGTCAGCAGATTTTGCTGTGATTTGCCATATAGGACACGCTCACGTACATGGGTGATAAAAATGCGTTCCTTCGCTCTTGTCAGCGCAACATATGCCAGACGTCTCTCCTCCTCAAGTTCCTCAGGATTCAACATGGACTGGAGACTGGGGAAGATGCCCTCCTCCATCCCCGGAAGGAACACAACCGGAAATTCAAGCCCCTTTGCACTGTGCATGGTCATCAGAACCACAGCGTTGGCATTTTCATCATAGCGGTCAACATCGGTTACAAGGGCCAGCTCTTCAAGAAATCCTTGAAGAGAGGGCTCTTCGGTGCGCTTCTCATATTCAATAACGGTGGATAAGAACTCGTTAATATTATCCAATCGATCGGCTGACTCCTCCCCTTCCTTGAGCAGCATATTTCGATATCCGGACAATTCAAGGGTCTTATCAACCAAATCATGGAGGGTATATGTTTCTTGCATTTTTTGCAGCTTCTCTATCAGCTGAACAAACTCCGCAAGCTTTGATGCCGATTTTGACGCTGCTACATAGCGATCGGCAACCTTCATGATCTCAAATATGCTAAGACCCTCCTCACGGGAAAGCTCCTCAAGAACAGATACAGTTGTATGACCGATTTTTCGCTTAGGCAAATTGATAATACGGGTAAGACGCAGGTTGTCATTAGGATTGGCTATCACGTGCAGATATGCCAGCACATCCCTAATCTCCTTATGGTCGTAAAAACGCACTCCGCCCAGAACACGATAGGGAACGCCGCTTTTGGCAAAGATGCTTTCCAGTATGTTCGCCTGTGCATTAACACGATACAGAACCGCGAAATCACTATACTGGCGCTTTTCCCTAATAACCAGATCCATAATTTTGTTGATGACAAAGCGGGCCTCCTCCGCCTGATCAGACAACTGCTGCACGCAGATTTTTTCGCCGTCGGGGCAATCGGTCCACAGTTCTTTTCCACGTCTGCCGAAATTGTTTCTGATGACGGCGTTTGCAGCCTTGAGAATGTTGTGGGTTGAACGATAGTTTTGCTCAAGCTTGATCACGGTTGCCTCAGGATATGTATGATCAAAATTGAGAATATTCTCCACAGTCGCACCTCTGAATTTATAGATGCTCTGATCATCATCCCCAACAACTATGAGATTTTTATATCGTCCGGACAATAATTCTGTCAGCTTAAATTGTGCAAAATTTGTATCCTGATACTCGTCAACACAAATATAACGGAAGCGATTTTGATAATAGCTGCGAACCTCGTTGTGGTTCATCAGTAACAAGACGGTCTGCATGATAATGTCATCAAAATCAAGGGCATTGTTCTCCCTTAACCGCTTTTGGTATTCTGAATAAATCCGTGCTATATGCTGCTTTTTAAGATCGCTGCCGGCCTCATTCATTAAATCGGCAGGGCTTTGCAGCTTGTCCTTTGCGCGGCTGATGCTGTTTCCTACAGTCTTTGGCGGGAGTATTTTATCATCGATATTTAAGTCCTTCATGCACTGTGTGATCATTTTCTTGACGTCATCCATATCATAGATGGTAAATCCAGACCGATAGCCGGCAAGATCTCCATATTTCCGCAAAATCCTCAGACACAATGAATGGAAGGTGCTCGCCCAAATCTCAGAGGAAACAGACTCATCCTCGAACGCCGAGGCAAGTCTTGTTTTCATCTCATTTGCCGCCTTGTTGGTAAAGGTAATGGCAAGAACAGCCCAAGGAGGACAGGGGTCGCTGATAAACTCAGGGAGAATCTGCTCGATTTCCCGGTTTGTAAGAGATACAGCCTCCTCAAGTGCTTTGACATCCTTTTCGGTGACATCGCCCGGAACAAAATCGGAATGATAGGCATTTCCGTATTTTATAATAAAAGCAATACGCTTAACTAAAACGGTTGTTTTACCGCTCCCCGCTCCCGCTAAAACCAACAGCGGATTGTTGATGGTGTATACGGCCTGTCGCTGTGCATCGTTTAAATCTCGATAATAATGATCAAATAGCGCTCTTTTCGCTTTTAGATAGCGCTCCCGTATACATAAATCATCTACTGGCATATGAATCTCCTTCATTTTATACTTCTATATATATATTATACATCTTTTCGGCATTTAAAGCAAGTTAAAATAAATCACTCCCCTGTTTGGCAATATATTTTTACCCATCTCCCCTAAAAAACCTCTTTCCAATCTTGACGGAAAATCTCCCGCATGATATAATAATTTATCAAACATTTTGCTAATATCGGAAACGGTAATAACCACCGCTCCCATAAATTTAATTACAGACGGAGTACATATCTATGAACAACAAACTAAGAGTCGGCATTGTCGGCGCAACCGGAATGGTTGGTCAACGCTTCATCTCCCTTTTAGACGATCACCCCTACTTTACAA
>JAAYQM010000025.1 GCA_012519315.1 Clostridiales bacterium
CCCCGACTTCCCCCGACTTCCCCCGACTTCCCCCGATTCCGCCCCGACTCCGCCCCGATTCCGCCGGGCAACGGCAAACTTACCGAATATTGATACCCCCTTTCTACATACCTCAATTCCACAAGGGGAATAACATACTAATATTTTGAACATCTTGGAAATACAATATAATATCTGCATATTACAGGAGGAAAAACATGATTACATGTCCAAATTGCAGCAAGCAGCTAGAAAACACGGCAAAGTTTTGCGACGCCTGCGGCGGGAAGATTGACGGGGCTGTTTTGTGTAAAACCTGCGGCAAGCAAAACGAGGCGAACTCCACTTTTTGCAAAAATTGCGGCGCATCCTTATCGGAGAATGGCATCGTGCCTGAAAAAAAGATCTCGCCGCTAAAAAAGCCGCCCTTCAAGCTTTCGGGCAAACTCATTGCGATAGGCAGCGGATGTATAGCATTTGTTTTGGTAGCGGTGTTGGTTCTCTCCGCCCTCCTCGGCGGCAAGGGGCATAACAATTACGCGTTGTATATTAAGGACAGGGAGATATTTCTTACCGCCACCTCAAAGGCGAAGCCATGGCAGCTCACAGACCGCCTTATTGATGTAGGCAGATTTGACAACAGCGACTTTGCTGAATATGCTGAGTTTTTCGGAAACTTCATCCAGCTTAGCAACGACGGCAAAAGGATCTTCTACATCGACAGATTAAATACCAGCGGTTCGAGCGGCGCCACCCTGTACTATCGCAATGTGAAAAATCCGGATCAGGAGCCGGTCAGAATCGATTCTGAGGTTTACTATTATTCGGTGAGCAAGTCGGGCAAGCTGATAACCTACATTAAAGGTGAAGAGATGAGCCTTTATCAGCATAATCTGAAGGATAAGGAAAAGATCGCCTCAGAGATTGAGAATTTTGAGGTATCTGACGACGGGAAAAGGCTTTATTATTACAATAGCGAGGGCGACCTGTATTATAAGCAAAACGGCAAAGATAAAGAAAAAATCGACAGCAATATATCCACCGTCTTCTACATCAGCGATAATTTCAACACCCTGTATTATGAAAAGGAAGAGTCCCTTTACAAAAAGACATTGGGCAAGGATAAGGAAAAGATCGATTCCGATGTTTTCAGTATAATCAATATTTACGAGACGGGCGAGGTTTATTATCTGAAGCTCAATTCCGCACAGACCTCCCTTCTTGACTATATTACAGATGATATGGAGGAGACGGACGCCGCCATGACAGAGCCGGAGCTACCTCAGTATCCCTCGGTCTGGGACTATGAAACCAACGAGGAATTTCAGGCAGCGATAGCGCAGTATCAAACAAAATACGACGCATATCAGCAGGCGAGCGCCGCTTACTATGAAAAGCAGTCACGGGACCAGCTTCGGGAATATTTAGCCGAAGAAGCGGCTGGCACCGCTACATACTCCCTTTGCTATTACAACGGCAAGGAGAAGAAGGTGCTGACCGATGATGTCTTTTTCAAGGATAAATACACCTACGACTATGTTGCGGCGGAGCTAAGTCCGGTCGTGATCTACTCTGTATGCGATCAGGACAGCATCACAAAACTTAAACTCTCCGAGATTGAGAACAGGTATGACGTTAAGGATATGGTAATGGAATCCCTCTCATCCTCCTCTGAAAAACAGGTTGCAGTCAAGGACAACATATCTGTTATCGATCAAACGGCTGCCATAGGGTTTATTATAGATAAAAATGGTAAGACGGTATATTTCTTTGAGGATGTATCCGACGAGACAGATCATGGCGATCTTTACAGGATGAGCATCTCAGGGGGCAAGGCGCAAAAGCCGGAGCTTTATGACAGCGACGTTTACATATACATCACCACCCATACCGATAACGGAAAGCTTGTATATTTCAAGGATGTTGCAAACTCCAAAGGGGATGTTTATATAGACAAAAAGAGGATTGACTATGATGTAAATCTTTACAGATATACCTATCTTGAGGATTCGGACACCCTTGTTTATATAACAGATTGGAATATTGAGAAATCATACGGTACGCTGAAAACAAGCAGAAAGGGCAAGGTTGTTAAGGTCGCTGACGATGTTCACAGCTATGATATAAAATCCGGCGGTGAGATTCTCTATCTTAAGGATTACAGCAACATTTATAATATGGGGGACTTCTTTCTATACAGAAAGGGCAAGTCAACAAAGCTTGACGATGATGTTGTTGCTATTATCCCCTTGCCCTTGCCTGAAAACCGAAATTAAGCACCGCTTTTAGAGTCACAAAGGATAATAGATCCTGCGGCATCTGTCCCGGGATTCAGACTTAAGCAAAACCTCATCCGGCAGTGAACTGCACCCCAAAAGTTTTTCATGTGACATAATGAACACATAAAAACCAGAGGGGTGCAGTTTTGTTATGCCAAAAAACACCCAACAAAGAAAACACGGGCGAATTTAAGCAAATTATAGCCAAAACCACGCCCGAAGAAAATTCAAGCTGGAACGAAACGGCTCGGCAATTTGAAATTTCAGATAATAAAGCAGCTGCACGATACCTGCAAGAGCTTGATTCCCTCTACCATTTTCCCCTTTAATCGGAGGGGTATCCCGCCTGTTAAACCACCGCCGTATCAAGCTAAAAATAAATGGCCTGACACCTGCAAAGCACAGGTCTCAAGCCATTTCGGTTACTTTATCTTCCGTTTGCGCATATTCTAACAAAAAAACTTTGTCTGACTTTTCGGGGTCACTTCACTGCCAAATGTGGTTTTTCCTAAGTCTGCGGCAGCCCGACCCTAAATTTTCGCTTGTGTGAAAGTCAAGATGAACCTGTCTAAACAACATTTTCTGCTACTTCCTCTCCGCATATCAAAGAGGTGCCGGTATCATACAGCAGCTTTAAATACGTATCCATCAGAGAATCGGCGAACGCCACAGGCTTCAGCTCATAGGTAAAGGAACCTGAGTAATTGATCTCCTTCAGAAAGCCGACAACTTCCTTCCAATTGATGACACCCAAATACGGGCAGAGATGCAAATCCCGCTTTTGCGAGTTGTCATGCACATGAGTGCAGCTTATCCGATTACCTAACTTTTTGATTTCATTCAAATGTTTGTCACCGTACATGACATGACCATGCCCCACGTCCCAGCAGGCAGAAACGCAGCTGTCATTGAATTTGTCAATAATCGCAAGCTGCTCTTCCACAGTGGAGGTAAACCTCGATCTTTTCGACCTGTCGTCAAACAGATTCTCGATGGCGATACCGATCCCAAGCCGCCTTGCCTGCTCCACAAAGGGCGCGTAAAACTCATATGCCACCGTCAGGGCATCGGTGGGGTTATAGGTCTCAGGCTTGCTTTGAGCGAGGTCGGCATGGATAATTATATGCTTCCCGCCTAAAATCGCGCATATCTCAACTGCCCTGCGGGTGATTTCCCTGTAAAATTCAAGATCCTTGTACAAATGATAGGCATAGGGCGCATGGGACTGATCAAACACCACCCCAAGCTCTGCGATCTCCCCTGCCAATTTTTTCGCCTGTGCCTCCCAATCATCCCCATAGAGAAAGCAGCTGCCGACATGGGAGGAGATGCCGAAATCAAAGGTGTCAAAGCCGGCTTTTCGGCAGATTTTCACACAGTCTAAAAGGCTCAATTTTCTGCCTTGGAATATTCGGGGCATAATGGACAATTTCATAAAAGCTCTCCTTTTTTACAAAACCTGCGCTCAGTAAACCCGCACCTCATAAACGGCGGCAAAATCGGCACCGTAACTTGACCTGCACAAAACCATGTATCCCGCGCTACCAGTGTGGGTTCGATATAAATGGAAGTTCGCACATCGGTCCTGACGACCACCCCGTAAACACTTCGAGTGTTTGAACCAAAGAAGAGCTTGACACCCTTTGAAACAGCATTCTCTCCGAGATACTGACAGAGGACATGACCGAGCACGAGCGGGCGGAGGCTATTTTTAACAGGGTGGCGCGGATGAGATGCGTTATTACCTCCGCCAGCAAGGACAGTTGCTTTTTTTAGAAAGCTGCCGCTTCGGTAAGGGCGAAAAATCAAAACGCACTCACGAAAGTGAGTGCGCGAATGGGGCGCGGCACTTGCCGCTGTGATCCGCTGACAGAAAAGATGCCACATCATCAGGGGTGGCTTGCAATAAAGCTTTGCAAAGCGGTGATTATACTATCTAAATCTCTCAAAGCCGCAATCAACGGTGGAAAAAACGGATATCATAGATATGCCGAAAAAGCCTGTTCAGACAATGAGAAAACAAGAGGAGCAACAGCAAACAGAAAAAGGGATTTCGGAGTTTGGGGATTTAGCGTTGATTCATACGACGTCTATGAAAAGGAAACAATTGCATTGACGATAAACCGGGCCAGCTATAAAAGCGGCTCATATTCCAATGCATCCGCACAAAGCTATATAGGAGAAGGATAGGCTAACAAAAAACCTCATCAACAGGGACGGTGAACATAAAAACCGCATCCGATTTCTTCTCTTCCTTTAGTAAATGCGTAATTGCTTGAACTACCTTATATAATTTATCCCGGTCCTTTATTACAGTAAAGATTGTTTTATTATATGGGTGATTGTCCTTTAGCAGGCTTTTCATGGATCCAAATAGCGGTATGTCCGATATATTATTATTTACTATGGTGCTTCCCATCCCTTGACTTTCTAAAATGGTCGCTCCATTAACATTATGCTCTACCAATAGTGATAAAATATCCTCCAGGTAGTCAGTGCTATTCAGGACTATAAACAACGCTTTCATTAACCTCCACTCCCTTCTAACAGGTATATAATTGGTGTTATGTACATCGTTTTATTACTAAAACGCCTGTTCATTTCGAGATTTTTATAATCTGTTTATTTCTCCGGCTTTTTTTATTGCAAACTTTGAGAAGATTGGACCTGTAGTTTCATAAATTAAAATGCTAAACATTATAATTGTTGTTATAGC
>JAAYQM010000002.1 GCA_012519315.1 Clostridiales bacterium
CCTGGCAATATTATTACCGATCCGCCTCCTGTCTCTGACGGATATCCTTCTGTTTTGTTTGACTTTAAGGCAAAGAACAAGGAAGAAATTGAGAAGAAGGTCGCCAGCAATCCGGTCGACTGTACCATTGAGTTTCTTGAGGATGCACTTCTTGCCACCTCAACGGTTAATAATGCAAACTGGCGCTATGGTTTGAATGCCGACGTCCATATCGCTCTTGCTCAATATGTCAAATTCCGTATAAAGAATGAGACAGCGAGTGAAGAATTTGAGATGTGGTATCATCCGGAGATTAATAATACATCGATGCCGGGATCCTTCCGAATGCCGATATCCACAAAGGATACCGAGTATAAGGAATATATCTTTAAAATGACCGATTGTGTAGCCTCCGGGATGTATGTTCGGAATTTAGGAACCCTGCGTATTGACTTTGCCGAGGCGCCGCGCCCGGCAACGGGAGAGAAATTCTATATCGATTATATTGCTTTCTTTGCAACTCAGGAGGAGGCGGAACATTTTAACATCGTCGAATACAGGGCAGGTACATGGAAGCCCTTGACGCCAGGAACAACTGAAACGACGACAGCGACCGGCGGAACAACAACACCTCCGACTTTTGACGCATTGCCTGTATATATTATGACCGCTATTCCTGCCGCTGCTTTAATAACCTTTGCATTCAGAGCCAAGAGAAGAATATACAGCAGATAACAAAAAATTAAATCCATATAATTATTATGCCGGCGAAAGGAAGATAATATCACGGCTTCTTCGCCGGCATAAATTAAAATCTATATCCTGTGTAACACAACCGTCCAAAGGGAGGAAATATTGATTATGATAAAGCGCATTATTTCTGTCTTGGTGTCCCTTTTCCTGCTCAGCGCCTTTGTTGCTGTATTGGGCTGTAGCAAAGAAAAAACAAGCGTGGCGGCCTCTGATGCAAAAAACACCGTAGACACATCTGATCCGTTAAATCCTAATCTAGAGGCAATCGACTATGAGCAATATACATTCAAAATTCTGACCCATGACACGTCTCAGTTTCTTGCAGACGAGACGGCTGTAGGTGTTGTAAATCAGGCGGTTTATGAGCGTAATCTTGAGATTATGGAAAAATACAACATTAAATTTGAAACATATGAGGTCGCACAATCAAGTGCTGCATATCTTGATAAAGTGAAGACTTCGGTCAATGCCGGAGACGATGCCTATGATGCGTTGACTCCCTCTGTTTCTTATGCCTTTACCTTGGCCTTCAATGAGCTTTTGACCGAATTTTGTGAAATACCCCACATCAACGTTGATAAGGCTTATTGGTGGGATAACGTATTAAAGGATACATCAATTGCAGGCAAAAACTATTTTGCTGTCAGCGATGCAAATTCAAAATCCTTTACCGAAATGGCCCTGGTTATGTTTAACAAGGAGCTTGTGAAAGAATATAATATCGAAAATTTGTACGACCTAGCACTTGATGGGAAGTGGACTATTGATAAGATGATGACCCTTGCCAAATCGGTCTATGATGATTTGGACGGCGACAGTCAATATTCGGTTAACGATCAATATGGTCTGACCGGTAATTCGTATATGACCGACTGCTTTTTATATGGAATGGACACCCTCTTCATTCCCAAGGATGATGACGATATACCTTATTTCGCAGTAGAAAATGATGAGAGGTTTTTAAGTTTTTTTACCAAGGTTCGCGAATTTTTCAATGATAAGAGCACCCTGTACGGTGAGTATCAGACCGGAGCAAACGCAAGACAGACAGTTCCTCAGGCCGCATTTCAGGAGGGCCGCGTACTGTTTTGGGTAGAATCGATGGGCTGGGTCGCCACTATGCGGGATATAGATATTGATTTTGGTCTTCTGCCAATGCCTAAAGCCGAAGAGACCCAAAAAAGATACTCAAACTTTTTGCATGCATGGACCTCGTCGGCTATGGCAGTCCCGCTAACGTCGGAAGAAAGACTTGATCTGGTAGGCAGAATTCTTGAGGACATGGCCTATTATTCTCATCTCAAGATTCGTCCGGCCTATTATGATGTATTTTTGACAGGCGTTCTCACACGTGATGAGGAATCGGCTGCAATGCTTCCTTATATTATTGACAACTGCCGTATTGATTTTGCAATGGTTTTTCGCACCTCTGGATTGACATTTATGGATGATCTGCGGACTATTGCTTCAAATCCGTCTATGCAGATTACATCACAGATTGCCAGAAAGTTAAATACATATAAAAATATAATCAGTAATTTGAGCGGTAAAATATCAGATAACTAATAATGAGAGGAAATGTTATGATTTACAAAAATAAGAATGGCGTTTTTCATATCACTCCTTCGGATATTCCAAACACCGGCATTATGTTTGTTGATCACAGCAAAAATAACCGTAGCGGGCATTTTGGTCATGCGTTGGTGGAATATGCTGATCAAAAGATTCTTGCTTTTTATCCCAATTGCAACACCGATAATGACGGTCACTCCGGGCGGGGCTGGATGGAATATAAGAGAAGTGAGGACGGGGGGATTACTTGGTCGGAAGGGGAGCCACTCCCTTATTCCAAGAATCTCTACGATTTACATATCGGCTTTACTTCTATTAATGAAAAGGCCGTACTTACCGATGACGGGAAGATTATCCTTTTCAATCTGATCTGTGACGTTTCCAAAAACGCGCTCTGGGAGCCTTATGTGGCGCCCACCTATATAGTTAGTAGCGATGGGGGATATACCTGGTCGGAGGGTAAGCGTTTCACTAACCTGCATGGACGGGTGTATGATGTCTATAAGCACAATGGCGCTGTTTATGTTCTTATGGCCTGTTGTTATAATTCCAACTTAGAGAGTAACGGCTTTAGACTGTTTTGCTCTGAAAATAACGGAAAAAGCTTTTATGAACGCAGCCGTCTTCCTTTTAAACCGAATCGGTTTTACGGGTCTCTGGAGCTTTTGCCGGACGGAAGAATGATAGCCTATACATATACTGATGAAAATGAATATCTCATCGAATATGTCACCAGTGAGAACATGGGAAAATCCTGGTCAGAGGTAGGGACCGTTTTCTTTGCGAAACGGTTGCGTAATCCCCAGATTATCCGGTTTGAAGGCAGTTATTTTGCATTTGGAAGGAGCGGTTCGTTTGGTGAAAATATAGGCAATATTATTCTTTATTGCTCGGAAAACGGTATTGACTGGGATGAGGGAAGATATCTCGCCATGAAAACGGCCGGAATCGGCGCATATTCCAACACCTTGATCATCGGGGCACAAGGGAATGGTAATAAGACGCTGCTCTATCAATCCTCTCACGCCTATTATCGTTCCCAGACTAATGTTCTGCATTGGAGGATCGATTACTGTGCGCAGTAATATCGGGGTTGTTTCAGTGATTCTGGTTTGCATGCTTTTGCTTGTCAGCTGTGATCAGGTCGGCAATAATACAGAAATAACCGAAATAACGACAGAGGCGACAGACACCGAGCAAAATAGAGGGATAAATGTTATCCAGACTCCGCCTGAGGAATATATTTTTAAGAATGAGGATGTCTATTTTTTGGTCACCCCAAAGGGGCTCCCCAACGAAGGGATATTGTTTTCCGATCTAAGTTTGGAGCGTCGGGGGAGTCATTTCGGTCATGCCATGGTTGAATATGCCGATGGGTGTATCCTCGCCTTTTATCCGAATTGCAATTTTGATAATCGGGGACATTCAGGGCGGGGATGGATGGAGTACAAGCGAAGCACCGATTACGGCAAGACCTGGAGTGATCCTATCATTTTGGAATATTCCTATAATATGTTTCGGGATAGCGAGGAAAAGCGTTCCACCATGTCGGAGAAGGCGGTACGCGCCCCGGACGGCAAAATTATTCTTTTTAATGTCGTCTGCGATGTGGAAACAACAGCACTCTGGGAGCCCTATTATGCGCCTACCTATATCGTGAGTGAGGACGGGGGAGAGAGCTGGAGTGAGGCAAGAAAGCTTGACATCTACCGTGGGAGAGTCTATGACGCCATGGTTCTTGGTGACCGGATTTATGTGTTGGTCAAGTACGCATCGAGCGGAGCTGAAGACAGCGGATATCGCATTTATCGTAGCGACGACAATGGGAACACCTTTGATATGATCGGCAAAATCAACTTTAATCGCAGCGGTTCTTATTACGGCACTCTGGGAGTTTTGGATGACGGGCGGTTTATTGTATATGTTTACAACGAAACGGACGAGACGAAGCTGGAGTATGCCACCAGTGAGAATGGCGGCATCAGCTGGTCTGTGCCACAGATGGCCACTTTTGCAAAGAAGATACGAAATCCCCAGCTTGCCAAATTGGAAAATAGCTATTTCATGTTTGGCAGAAGTGGAAGCTTCGGTGACAATTCCGGCCACATTGTTATGTATGCCTCGAGGGACGGAATCAATTGGGATGAAGGGCGGTACATGCGCATTAAAACAAAGTGAACCGGCGCATATTCGAACACCCTTATTGTGGGCACATTAAATCCCGATGTTCCGAACAGGCTGCTTTATCAATCCTCCTATGCCTATTATCAGGATCTTACCAACACCATTATGTGGTGGATTGACGCCAATTACCTTGTTCAATAAGTTTTGATGGTTTTGGGGCGAGAGCACAGCATAAAATCTATTTTAATAAAAATCTATCATGAAAATGAGGAATCGTTTTGACAAACAAAGAATTAGTATTACAACAACTATGCAATAACAGAATTATCGCGGTGATTCGCGCCGAAAGCAGGGAAGAGGCCTATCACACCTCAATAGCCTGCATAGAAGGCGGAGTGCGCTCGGTTGAAATTACCTTTACTATTCCGCAGCCCCATCGCATTATCGAGGATCTCCGAGAAAAGTATGATGAAAAGGAAGTTCTGATTGGTGTGGGCACCGTTCTTGATGCTCAGACGGCGAGGGTTGCCATTCTTTCGGGCGCGGATTTTATCGTCAGTCCTTGCTTTGATGAGGATATGGTGAAATTATGCAATCGCTACGGCGTTTTGATTGCGCCCGGCGCCATGACTCCGAAGGATGTTATGAGTGCCCTTGAGATGGGTATACAGCTTATCAAAATTTTCCCGATTGATGTGATGGGTATTCGGTATCTTCATACTCTCTCCGGACCCTTTCCTCAAGTAAAGTTTTTGGTTACGGGACATGTCGGTCTCAATCAGCTTAAGGATTGTTTTGATAACGGTGCTTCGGTCGTTGGCGTTGGGAATGTGATTACGGCACCGGGAAAGGTAGGCGATTACACAGGTGTGCGTCAAGCCGCAGCTAATTTTGTTGCGGCGGTAAATGAGTTTAAACAATGACAGCTAGAATATCGAGGCAGATTTGCTGTTGGTTCAGGTATAAATTTGCCTGCACCGTCGATATCCTGTCAGCAATGTGACTAACACAACAAACTTACCCATGAATTTTGAAGTTCCCCTTTACTAGTTTCAGGCGGATAAGCTAAAGAAGCTTATCCGCCTGTCCTTTTGCTCAATGTTTTTGCAGTAAAGGGCTTTCGCGGTTGTCATCTTTTACATATTTTTGAAGGATTGTCCGACCGGTAATCATATTTTCAACCCGAAGTCATATTATCGTGATTGTAACGAGGATTGTTGACAGCGCAGAATTTTTCCATTTCAAAAATGTTTAACAAAAAGCACCAATGTGTTATAATAGACTTGAATTATAGGCAGCGGAGGATTATTTTGAAGCTTTCATCCTTTTTATATTTTGCCAGATTCGGTATAAGGTCTGTTTTATTGAAAAAGCAAGAACCTATCATAGGCTCCTTGATTTTAACCGACAGATGCAACTTGTCCTGCAAGCATTGCTCTGTCGGCAACAAAGCCTCTGTTATTTACCCGTATGAACAGATTTTGTCCGAAATGAGGATTCTGTACGATATGGGAATTCGAGTTTTGTTTTTTTACGGCGGGGAAGCCTTTCTGTGGCGGGATAAAAATAAAACAATAAGGGATCTTGTCATCGAAGGGAAGAAGATGGGTTTTCTGTTTGTAAGCGTTGTTACCAACGGCACTTACAAGTTGGATCTGCTCGAGGCCGATTTAATATTACTAAGCCTTGACGGCAACAGAAAGAAACATAGTGAAATCAGGGGCAATACATTTGATCTCATAATGGACAATATTAAAAACGCAACATCGGATAATATTTGTTTATATATGGCTATAAACAAAATAAACAAAAACACGATTAGGGATGTATGCAACTTAGCCAAAGAAACCGATAATGTTCGCGCGGTGTCCTTTAATTTTCACACACCCTATTCGGACACCCGAGAGCTGGCATTGACAAGGGAGGAAAAGCAGGAATGTTGCGACGTGATTGCCGAAATGATGGATAATGGGGCGCCCGTTTTAAATCTCAGAAGTGCCTTTCCTTATCTTGTTGACAACAGTTTTCCCACACCCTGCCATCAGTGTGTTGTTATTGAAAGGGGGGAAATCAGCACCTGCGGACGGTGTATTGAGATACCGGGACTCTGCGAGCAATGCGGTTACTTTTTTGTTGCCGAATGCAGTCTGCTGTTTAAAGGCAATATAAGGGTAATGATCGAGATGTTGAGAACTTATTTGAAATACATATAGGCGGTTGGAGCTATGAGTATAATCACGACATTGACAAGAATGTGGCTGACCAGAACGACTAAACCCTTCATTTTTAAAAGCGAATATGACAATGAACTGCAATTCGAGGAATGCGAAAATCTCGGGCTGTATGTTCATATCCCCTTCTGCAAAAAGATCTGTGCCTTTTGCCCCTACTGCAAGGAAATATTTGACAGGGGAAAATGCGAAAAATATATTGATCATCTTATAAGAGAAATTCGTCTTGTAGGCTCTCGGCTAAAACAGAAAAAGCAGGTGAACAGCCTTTATTTCGGCGGCGGTACACCTGCTCTTGCCGCAAAGAGATTAGGGGAAATTATAGCAGCTATTAATGAATATTTTGTGATATCCGAGGGGATAGGCGTGGAGCTTCATCCCGAGAATGTGGATGAGCAAACCCTCCGGACACTCAAAGACGCCGGAATAACGAAAATCAGCATCTGCGTGCAATCCTTCAGCAGCAAATTTTTGTCGGTACTGGGCAGAAATGCGGTCGATATTTTCAAGATGTCGGAGGCACTGAAAAGGGTAGCCTTTGAAACAGTTTCGATGGATTTTATATTTGCCCTGCCGAACCAGACTCTTGAGGATCTTAAGAAGGATATTGACACCGCTTTTTCCATCGGAGCAAATCATATCGCCATCTACCCGTTTATCGACTTTACATTCACTCACAGCAAAATAAAGCCGATGGCAAAAAGGGAAAAAAGAAGGTTGCTCGACGATATTACGCTCTACTGTCAGGAAAAGGGATATATAAGGAATTCTATTTGGACATTTTCAAATCAGAAGAATGCCCGATACTCATCAATGACCAGGGATAATTTCTTAGGCTTTGGCTGTTCGGCTACCACCCTTCTTGAGGATCAGTTTAAGGTCAACACCTTTTCGGTTGAGGAGTATCAAAACAGAATTAATGAGAACAAACTTCCGACATCCCTTACCATTCGTTTTACAAAAAGGCAGAGAATGATTTATTACCTGTTTTGGACGGCCTATAGCACAAAGCTTGATCCGAAGAGTTTTGAGAGATTCTTCGGCGAGAAGTTAAATAGGATGTTCGGATTCGAATTTTGGCTTGCGAAAAGGCTCGGCTTTATAACGGAAGAAAAGGGAGTCTTTCAAATGACCCTCAAAGGAGCTTTTTACTATCATTATTACGAGAATTACTATACTCTTTCTTATATTGACCAGATGTGGGGAACAATGAGAAAGGAGGCCTTTCCCGAACAGATTAAGTTTTAATCTTCTGCAACGGCCGACTGCTGCCTTTATTTATCGGCTCAAATAGTTACCATACTATATTCATCTTCCAAAATTGTTTAAAAACGTGATTGCGTCCTCCTCGTTAAGAGGCTTGCTTATCAGATATCCCTGGATTCTATCGCAGCCGTGTTCCTTTAAATATTCCAGCTGGACATCGTGCTCAACACCCTCGGCGATGGTAAAGTGCCCCAGCTTATGGGCCATTAAAATGATATCGCCGGTGATAGTTTTGTGGGGCTCGACCTTAAGTAGCTTGTCGACAAAGTATTTGTCAATCTTCATGCAATCAGCCGACAATTCTCTTTCTCTGGACAGAGAGGAATAGCCGGTGCCAAAGTCGTCAATAGCGATGTACAGCCCTGCCTTTCTCAGCTCCCCGATAATGTCATTGATACTGTTATAATCGGCAGCAAAGATTGATTCGGTGATCTCAATGCCGATTTTTTGCGGGTCTATCTTCATTTTTTGTATCAATTCAAACAGTCTGCTTGCGAAATCGGGCTTCAGCAGCTGAATAATGGAAATGTTAATTGAAACACCGATCTTATCGTATCCGTGTTCTTTTAGTTTGTTTATAAATTGAAAGGCTTTGATAATCACCTTTTCCCCGATCGGGAGAATCAGCTTTGTTTTCTCGGCGATGGGAATGAACTCCAAAGGAGACACAAGCCCATACTTTTCTGTATGCAAGCGTGCCAGCGCCTCAAAGCCGAAAACAGAGTTGTTGTCGAGATTGATAATCGGCTGATACTGCAAAAACAGGTCATCGTTGCAAGGATTGCCGCTTGCGATAGAATTGAGCGCCTCTGTAATATCCCTTTCCCGATTAACAAGACCCTCCAGCTCATTATCGTAAAAGCAGATTTTGAAGTCCCTTCCAAACAGGCAGACATGCCTTTCCGAGGCGATTAGCAGCCTTCTCAAAAGCAGATCAATCGGTAAATTGTTTTGCTTTTCGTCAATTTCGAGAATTCCGATTCCACCGCCAATCCTCTCAGTTATAAACAAGGATTCTAAGGTTTTTATAAGAACTTGACTGAAATCAACAAGCTCCTTCTTGTCCTTGTAGTTGAACAGATAGAAGATGAATCGGTTTTCACGGGGCTGGAACAAGAGACAGCAATCGGTGCAATGCCGACTAAGCTCCTCGGCGGTCTTTTTTATCAGATTTTGTGAATATTGGAACCCATAATTGACTGCCAAGACCTGAACCATGCTTAGATTGATGCCGATGAGAGCCTTTTTTGTGTTTTTCTTTGTTTTGAGATCCTTTTCAAGCAGGGATACCAAATATTCTCGGTTGTAAAGCCCGGTCAAGCGGTCGTGCTCGTTGTTAAATTTCAGGGTATCCTCCACAGCCTTACGGTCGGATATATCCAGAACGATTCCCTCCAGCGCCTCAACCTCGCCGTCGTCGTTGTAGATACCCTGTCCCAGCTCAAGAACCCATTTTTTCTCACCGGTGGCGGTAATTATCTCATATTCATGTTTGAAGGGTTGTTTTTTTGAGAGAATTTCCATCCATTTATTCCATAAAGTCTTCCGATATTCGGGGGAGATGATATCGTTATATGACAGGTCTCTGTTATACAACAGGCTCTCAGGAGGGTAGCCTGTAAGGTTGTAGCAGCCTTTTGAAACATATTGCATTGTCCAGTCGTGATCATAATTGCATCTGTAGGCAAGTCCGGGAAGGTGGGAGAGAAAAACCGACTTGCTGCGCTCACTTTCTTTCAGAGCGTTTTCGATCTCTTTACGCTCGGTAATGTCCTGAACTATGCAAATATGGTTGAAATCCTGATTGTTTGATAAGGAAAAGGGAGCAATAATCATATGTACCCAAACGATTGAACCGTCCGGTTTGATATATCGCTTGTCCATTGCATATCTGCTTATTTCCCCTGATTGGAGCTTTTTGAAATTTTCCATGTCCTTTTCCAAATCGTCGGGATGGGTAATCCTTTCCCAGCCTAAGAGTATTAGCTCTTCCTTTGTCCTGCCAGTAATTTTCTCATACATTGGATTGATTTTTGTTGTATTCCGCCCCGAGGGATGGGAGCCGCTGTTATATGAAATTGTAATGCCGACGGGAGCTTGGTTGAAGATCATGTCAAAGGTAAGGGTCTGCTCTGCCAGCCTTTGCTCCAGCATATGTTTAGCACGCAGCAGCGCAGCATGGGCATCAATCCTCGTCTTTAATATATTTGTATTAATAGGTTTTCTGATATAGTCAACGGCGCCGAGCTTCACGCCCTTGTTCTCATTGTCGGGTTCATCTGAATCCGTCAATATTATTGTGGGCAGCTTTTTGAATTGTTCGTTCTCCTTTAGGGCTTTAAGAACCTCAAATCCGCTCATTATCGGCATATTCAGATCAAGAATGAGCAGACAAATATCGTCGTGAGTTTTGAGCATACTCATTGCTTCCGCGCCGTTACAAGCCGTCAATATGCAATATTCGCTTAGGATATTTTTGATGACCTCACGATCGTATGCTGAGTCATCTACCACCAAAATCTTAATGAGCATTGTATTTCCCCCCTTCTTTAATTTGCTTGACCTTTTTTCAATTAGTTTGTTTTGTTCGAAAATCGGATATATCAGTCAGTCTGCTCTTCGTTCTGCACGATAAAAACTTGGTTCCGTCCCAACCTCTTTGCGGCATAGACGGCCTTATCCGCGCGGTCAATGATGTTTTCATAATTTCGGACCTGTTCGTCGCCGCAATAGGCAACGCCGATGCTGATGGTTGCCGGAGTATCTTTTTGATGTAGGTCTTGTGCGGCAATCCTCAGACTTTCCGCGATAGACAGAAGCTCTTCTCTGTTATAGCCGTATGCCATTGCTAAAAACTCTTCGCCGCCGTAGCGATAGAACTGTAGCCGAAGATTCTGTGAAAACTTTAAAAACATATCTCCCAATCGGCTCAGGCACTTGTCCCCGGCGGCGTGACCATATCTGTCATTATATTCTTTGAAGTGGTCGATATCAATCATAAGGATTCCGGAGGGGGTCTCTGCATTTGCCGCCTCAAAATTTGCCAGGGTCTCGAACAGCTTTCGCCGGTTGTAAAGACCGGTCAGCACATCCGTCTCCTTTTCAATCGTTAATAGTCTTTGAGCCTCATAGCCTTCCAAACGAATCCACATTGTCATATTTCCGATATAGCAACCGAGAATAGCAAAGCATAGGCAGTTGATGGTATCGTCAAGAGCATATTGCGGTTTTAGGTGAAAGGCTGAAACTGTATGTACGCCAAACCAAAAGGCTACAAACAGGTTGATGCGGGCGGGGCGATCGATGAAGCTGAAAGGGACAATACAGAACGCCCCCAACAAAATTGTCGCCCGCATATCCGGGGAGTGAATGACGCTGAGATAGATAGCGAACAGAAAGAAGACTGAAAAACATAGATATAGAACATAAAGAGTGTATTCCTTCACTAAAGGAAGTCTGGACACAAAAAGCAGGATAAAAAACAGTGCAGCTGACAGCAAATATGTCGGCACGAGGTCGGGTTTTGTATTGCTCAGAGGGGCTGTCACAGCGGTAGCATCATTAACAGACCGCCTATCAGAGTCATTGCGGACAGAATCTTTTTGTTATAAGTAAGGATGGCTTTACGGTTGACCGATGCAAGCCGCATATATCTATTTTCATTATTCCACAATATGTTCAATCGTTTTTTCATGATTTATCTCCTTCTTTAGTCTATTATTACATAAATAGCTAATTTAAGTCAATATCCAATCTTATTTTACAACCCCAAAATTTTAGTCATTTTCCCAATGTCGATTTAAATGTCGAATCTAACAATTAACCTCATAATATAGGGGCCGTTGCAATTGACTTTTTCGCGCATTTATGGTAAAATATTAATGAATGCAAATATTCATCTTTGATAATTGTTTTCAGGATCTAAGCTTAGGATGGGGGCTTTATAAAAAGCCATTCATCCTTTAATTTTTAATATAGTAAGAAAAGGAGTCATATTCATGAAGGTGAATTTTACCGAGACGGTGCTGCGTGACGCCAATCAATCTCTTGTCGCTACCCGCATGCCCTTCTCTGATTTTGAAAAAATATTGGAGTTGTTAGATAAGGCCGGCTATTATTCCCTGGAATGCTGGGGGGGTGCCACCTTTGATTCCTGTCTAAGATATCTCAGTGAAGACCCGTGGGAAAGGCTTCGCAAGATTAGATATAAGGTTAAGAATACAAAGCTGCAGATGCTTTTGAGAGGGCAGAATCTGCTTGGCTATAAGCATTATCCCGATGATGTGGTTAGAAAATTCGTTGCCCATGCCGCACAAAACGGTATTGACATCTTTCGCATTTTTGACGCTCTTAATGATTTTCGCAATATCGAGGTTGCGGTAGACGAAACATTGAAGCAGGGTGCCCACGCTCAAGGGTGTATTTGCTATACTACAAGCCCCATCCACAATCTGGAAAAATATGTTGTATTGGGTAAGCAACTGGAGTCACTCGGTGTACATTCAATTTGTATCAAGGATATGGCCGGGATCATGGGGCCGCAGGAGGCATATGATCTTATTCGGGCATTGAAGAGCAATGTGAAGATTCCGGTATTTCTGCATACCCATTCTACCACAGGATTTGGCCCTATAACCTATGTGAAGGCGGTTGAGGCAGGTTGTGATGGAATAGACACGGCGATTTCCTCTTTTTCGGGGGGAACCTCTCAGCCGGCGACCGAATCGTTGCATTATGCCCTGAAACAAATGGGGTATACAACCGATTTGGATGAAAAAATCCTCAAGAGGATCAACGATTTTTTCAAGCCTCTTAAGGCAAAATATGTATCCTCCGCACTTCTTGATCCCTTTGTCATGGGAACAGAAACCGACGCTCTGGTTTATCAGATTCCGGGCGGTATGCTCTCAAACCTGATTGCCCAGCTCAAGGCGCAGAATGCCATGGATAAGCTTGAGGATGTTTTGATCGAAACTCCAAAAGTCCGTAAAGATCTAGGATATCCTCCGCTGGTAACGCCCATGAGTCAGATGGTGGGTGTTCAGGCGGCTTTGAATGTACTGAGCGGCGAGCGGTACAAGAATATAACCAACGAGGTGAAGGCTTATCTCAGAGGTGAATACGGCAAGGCACCCGGTGAAGTGAACCAAGAGCTTTTACGCAAGGTGTTAGGGGATGAAAAGCCGATGACGAATCGTTTTGCTGACACATTGGCTCCTGAGTTTGAAAGGGTAAAAAAGGAGCTTGGCAGCCTTGCCCGCAGTGATGAGGATGTTCTTTCTTATATTGCCTTCCCGCAGATTGCCGATAAGTTTTTTAAAGAAAGAATAGAGCGTGAAAGCAGGAGTGTTACTTATACCATCAGGATGAAGGAGGAATATCCGAGATGAGAGTAACCGAAAGCATTTTGATTGCGCTATTTTGTGTGTTAGGCGTTTTTATTGTCCTGATAGGTTTAAGCTGTATTATTAAGTTGTTTTCCTTCGTGCTTGGTCATATATCGAAGAAAATGGGATCGGAATTGATAGTCTCATCCATGTCACAGGGGCAATCGGCGCCTGATGAGGATTTTTCATCAGGGGCGCTTAAGCTGATCAATGTAGATGAGCCTACCGCCGCTATGATTATGGCTATTGTCAGTGACCAATCCGGAATTCCGCTGTCCGAGTTATGCTTTAAGTCGATAAAGCTGCTGCAGCACGATTAATTGCTTTTCAACATTTGGAGGAAATTATATGATATATATTGTCAGAATCAATAATAAGGAATATGAGGTTGAGGTTGAGCGGGGACGGGCGAATATTATTAAAGCAACCGAAATTACGCAATCTGTCGATGCTCCCTCCGCCCCTCAGCCAACAGCTTCGGCAACCGAAAGGGCAGCTGTCACAGCGCCTGCCACCAATGCTAAGGTCGTAGCAGCCCCGATGCCGGGGACAATTCTTGATATAAAAGCGACTCCCGGAAAAAAGGTGAACAAGGGAGAGGTTCTTCTTATTCTAGAAGCGATGAAAATGGAAAATGAAATCGTCGCACCGGAGGACGGAATGGTCGCACAGGTGTTTGTCACAAAGGGTGCGACCGTGACAACCGGTGATTCTCTGATTTCAATACAATAAGGAGATACGACGTAGATGTTTATAGATACCATAAAACAGATATTCGAAACATCCGGGTTTAAGGCTTTCACCTGGCAGCACGGAGTGATGGTTTTGGTGGCTTGTGTTTTGATTTATCTTGCCATTGTAAAAAAATTCGAGCCACTCCTTCTTCTCCCGATCGCCTTTGGCGTTTTGCTTGCGAATCTGCCCCTTGCGGGGCTGATGGCGGCAGAACCGGCGGACGCCTCAGAGCCGGGAGGCCTGCTTTATTACCTCTACCTGGGTGTGAAAAAGGGAATATATCCTTCATTGATTTTTCTTGGCATCGGCACTATGACCGATTTTGGTCCCCTGATTGCCCGACCCTCCAGTCTGCTTATGGGGGCAGGTGCCCAATTCGGGATAAGCATCGCCTTTGTCATTGCCGTTGCCCTTGGGTTTATGCCCGAGGAGGCGGCGTCTATCGCCATTATTGGCGGTGCAGACGGACCGACTGCCATCTATCTGACAACAAGGCTTGCGCCAAAGCTGCTGCCGGCTATAGCGATTGCGGCCTATTCTTATATGGCCCTCATCCCGTTGATTCAACCTCCGATTATGAGGGCGCTGACAACTAAAAAGGAGCGGGAGACGCCTATGTCCCAGATTCGTGAGGTGTCAAAGCTTGAAAAGGTTTGTTTCCCTATCGTTGTCACCATTCTGTGCGTGCTTCTTCTGCCCTCGGTGGCGCCTCTTATCGGTATGCTGATGCTCGGCAACCTCTTTCGTGAATCGGGGGTTGTGGAGCGCCTGTCCAATACCGCGCAGAATGCACTAATCAATATTGTCACCATCTTCCTTGGTCTAACGGTAGGCGCTACCGCCGTTGCGGATAATTTCTTGAAACTGGAGACACTCAAAATCATCGGTCTCGGACTTTTGGCGTTTATCTTCAGTACCGTCGGCGGCCTGCTTATCGGAAAACTTATGTGCTGGCTTACCAAGGGTAAGGTCAACCCCTTAATAGGCTCTGCCGGGGTGTCGGCGGTGCCTATGGCGGCGCGGGTGTCTCATATCGAAGGGCAAAAGGCGAATCCGGCGAATTTCCTGCTCATGCACGCCATGGGACCGAATGTTGCCGGCGTTATTGGCTCGGCGGTCGCCGCAGGGATTCTGTTATCCCTCTTTGGATAATATAGGGCTTTTTTAAAACTGATATTAGTCAGATCCGCATCTTCTCCCGGGACGAAAAAATGTCCCGGGGCAGGGTGGGGGCTACTTAGCGATGGCAGGTTTCAACATGCCTTTTAGTGTATATAATATGTATAGTCGATAAATTTATTGTTGATAAAAGTTAGGAGTTGATTTATTGCAGCTATTGCTTATCGTGTTAAACAAAATTGAAAAGCTTGATGAATTGCTGGAGAGATTTTTAGACAACGGCTTTTCGGGCGCAACAATTATTAACAGCACCGGTATGGTTTCCGAGCTTGCAAAGAATATGGAGAATTATCCGATATTTGGCTCTCTGCGTTATTTTATCGATTTAGATCGCAGTGAGAATAAAACAATTTTCATGGCACTTAAAGACGAGCATGTGGAGCCTGCAAAAAAGATTGTGCGTGAG
>JAAYQM010000026.1 GCA_012519315.1 Clostridiales bacterium
ATGCGATCATCAAAGTTGATTTTCAGGCACTCTCCCGGAATATCTATATCCTCAATAACCCCGATATCCCCGTTGAAAAGCCCCATGCCCTGAACGGTTTCTCCCCACTCATTTTTTTCCCATGTTATGTCATAATTGTTACGCACCTGCATAACCTTGTCCCCCACGCGAAAAACGACATCCCGCAGCTTTTTCTCCTTTTTACCCCGCAGGGGGGGATTTAGCGCGCTTTGCATCATAATATTGAGGGTCTGTGTTCCGGCAAGACCCTTTCGGGAGGGGGTGATAACCTGAATACCCTTTGCCGCCTCCTCACCGTAAGTCGCGGGCAGCCTGTTTTTGCACAAATCCACAATGGTCCGGGCGATACTTTCCTCATTTTCCCGACTGAGGAAGAAGAAGTCCTTGTTTTTCGTGCTTAAATCGGGCATCTTACCGGAGTTTATGGCGTGAGCATTGGTTACAATGAGACTTTCCTTCGACTGGCGAAAAATCTCGGTCAGACGAATGGTGTTAAAACATTCCGAATCTATCAAATCACAAAAAATGTTCCCTGCCCCCACCGACGGAAGCTGATCCGCATCTCCGATAAGTATCAGCCGGGCTCCGAGGCGAATAGCCTTTGTAAGGGCGGTCATAAGAGCAAGATCGATCATGGAGGCCTCGTCGATAATGATCACATCCTCCTCAAGAGGGTTTCTATCACTCCGGCAAAACTGGGCATTCTCCTCACCTTTATAGTCCATCTCAAGCAAGCGGTGAATGGTTTTCGCCTCAAAGGAGGTAGCCTCCGACATTCTTTTTGCCGCACGCCCTGTGGGCGCGGCAAGCGCAATCTTCAACCCCATACTGGTATAAATGCGGAGAAGTGCGCGGATAACCGTGGTTTTTCCGGTACCGGGACCTCCCGTTAAAATTAAGATGCCCCCACTAAGAGCCTCGTCAATAGCCCTTCTCTGAAGGGCGGCATAGGTAATGTCCTCCTCCCGTTCAATGCGGGAAATCAGCCTTTGTATATCCTCCCCCTCCAACCGCTGACAGCTGCGGTCAAGCAAGGCTAGTTTTGTGGCGAGATACTGCTCGGAATTGTAGCTTTCCGCAATATAGACAAACCGTTTTCCCTCGTAACTCGGGCAGCGGATTCTCATCTTCTTCAAAAGCTCAATCTCGGACTCACGAATCTTCTCCTCACTCACATTCAAGAGCTTCGCCGCACTCTTTACCAGCTTGTCCTCAGGCAGGCAAACGTGTCCGTTTTGATATGCGTTGTAGGACAGAGCATACAGAATCCCGCTCTCAATACGGGCAGGGGAATCGACCGCAAATCCCAGGCTCTGGGCGATCCTGTCCGCACTCTCAAAGCCTATGCCCGCAATGTCGTCGCATAAGCGATAAGGGTTTTCCTTGATAATATCAATAGCCGACGCCCCCCATTGCTTATAAACGCGAACGGCAGTAGAAGGACCGAAAAACTCCTGACAAAAAAGGATCACCGAGCGGATGCCTATCTGGGTGCGGAAATTTTCCCCGATGGTCTTTGCTCCGGCAAGAGAAATGCCGGATATTTGCGCCAGCCACTCAGGGTGGTTTTCCATCACATCAAAGGTATCGGTGCCAAAGCGTTCGACGATTTTGGCAGCGGTGGCGGGACCGATTCCCTTTACGGTACGGGAAGAAAGATAGCGCAAAATCGCCCCCTCATCAGCGGGCAGCCGCTTTTCATAATTCTCTACCCTAAATTGCCGCCCATATTCGGGATGATGCATCCAGCGACCGTACAGGGTAATGCTTTCCCCTTGGGCGATATATGGAATCGTACCCACCGCCGTAAAAAGCTCGGTCCCGTCATCAGAACCTATTTCAACTACGCTGTATCCGTTTTCTTCGTTCTTGTAGATGACATTTTCAATCGTACCGGACACCGTCTGTAGCTCCAGATACTTCTGATCCATCCTTTCCGCCCTTCCTTTTTCTTATTTGTCTAACAAGTTTTATTTGTACTCCACAAAGACGCGCAGCCCCTTGTCTTGAAGACTCTGGCAGATGTCCGCATTTTGAAGGCTTGTGACTGCGTCCTGTGAAACCAATATGACCGGCATACATTCAAAATGGCTGTCATAGCCTGCCATTGCCACACCTGCGCCAATGCGCCCGTCAATCGAGGAAAGATCACTCGTACCGGTCAACTCCAGTCCCACATAAAACCTTTCCCTTCTTAAAGCCAGCCTTGCAAACTCCCGTACCACCGAATAAAATCCGTAAACGGCAAACAAAGCCAGCAATACGTCGACAATCAAAACATAATCCATGCATTTCACCTCTTGTCACAGTATATGAGAAGCAGGAGAAATGCGTGCGATATCCGCATTTATTCTTAAAAAACTGCGACGGGGAGAAAACCCTCACCGCCGCAAAAAGTTTTTGCTAAAAACGCCCTTAAAGCTTCGCCGCCAAGTCAAGATTCTCCCATGGCGCCTTCAAATCCTCCCGCCCCATATGTCCGTAAGCGGACAGGTTTTTGTATATCGGACGGCGAAGATCAAATCTTTCAATAATAGCCGCCGGACGCAGATCCACAAGCTTCAGCACACGGTCCTCAATGATCGATTCGTCAAGAGTAGCGGTGCCAAAGGTGTCGATAAGCAGGGATACCGGCTTTGCAACGCCAATGGCATAGGCTATCTGCACCTCACACTTTTTCGCAAGACCGGCCGAAACAACATTTTTGGCGATATATCGGGCGGCATATGATGCCGATCGGTCCACCTTAGTGGGATCCTTGCCTGAAAATGCGCCGCCCCCATGCCGTGAATATCCGCCATAGGTGTCTACTATAATCTTTCGCCCGGTAAGACTGGAATCTCCCTTAGGACCGCCGATAACGAAGCGTCCGGTGGGGTTAACGAAAATCTTTGTGTTGTCATCCAGCAACTTTGAGGGTACAACGGCGGATATAACCTGCTCAATCACATCACGACGGATTTGCTCAAGGGAAACCGAGCTGCAATGCTGAGTTGAGACAACAAGGGTATCAACCCGGGCAGGAATGCCGTCATGGTACTCCACCGTAACCTGAGTTTTCCCATCCGGTCTCAGGTAGTCCAAAAGACCGCAGCGACGCACCTCGGCCAGCCGCTTGGCAAGCCGATGAGCAAGATGAATAGGCAGAGGCATCAACTCGGGGGTCTCATCACAGGCAAAGCCGAACATCAAGCCCTGATCGCCGGCGCCAATATCAAAGTCGTCACCCTCACCGATTTTTGACTCCAGCGACTTATCCACACCGAGGGCGATATCCGGAGACTGCCCTTGTATAGAATTGAGCACCGCACAGGTGTCGGCATCAAATCCGTATTTCGCCCGGTCGTAGCCTATTTCCCTGATAGTATTACGGACAATTCCGTCAATATCCACCACCGCTTTCGAGGTAATTTCCCCCATTACCATGACAAGTCCAGTGGTAACAATTGTTTCACAGGCAACGCGGGAGAGGGGATCTTGTCTCAAATATTCGTCAAGGACTGCATCCGAAATGCGATCGCATATTTTATCGGGATGTCCCTCGGTTACCGATTCGGATGTAAAAAAAGTTCTTCTCATGTTTCTTCCTTTATGTTTCTTCCTTTATATTTTTACTCGGACCTGCGCGAATATTCAGCGCAAATCCGTCATTTTAAGCGTTGTAAACAGACCGAAAAAAACACCCCCGGCTCTCTCCCGAGGACAACATCACCCTCGGGTCTCCCGAGGACAACATCACCCTCGGGATTCCCGAGGGTGATGGGGAAATTTTCATCAATCTCATCTCTCGGGAATTGGCACCTTATCATAAAAACAGGTTGCCGGGCTTCACAGGGCCAGTCCCTCCGCCACTCTTGATAAGCATTTTTGTTTGTTAGATCAATTATAACATTTTTCGTCTGAAATAGCAATAGCAAGATATGTAATGCTAAAATATTAATCTTCTTTTGGTACTGTTTCCCGGAGAATTGCCGGTAGTTGCTCTTATTAACAGGTCTTGTAGATTTTCTTAAATGCGGTCTGGGTCGCTTTGTAAAGCAGGAAGGAGATCACCGTATTAACAAGAGCCTTAAGGAAGTTAAACAGCATGATGAAGGGCATCAATCCCATAACAACCTTGATGTTTACATTCATGAAAACGGGGGTGAACAACAGATTCCACAAAAACATAGATACAATCATAAACAGAGAGCCAACCAAAAGCCCGGTAATTACACGGCGGTTGCTCTTGACCCTTTTTGTAATCAGCCCCAATGTCAATGCGGCGCTACCCGTTGCCAAAATGTGCATGATAATGCCGATCCACTCGCTGCTGGCACTGACGGTAAGCCCCTGAATAATGCTGACCGCTACCGTCATACCGACACCGTAGGCGGGTCCTAAAATGATGGTTGCAATAAATATGGGAATATCCGCCGGATCATACTCTAAAAACTGCACCACCGGAACAAGCACAATACGGATATTCATAACAAGAACAATTGCTAATGCGGTTAATACAGCTGCCAAACACAGCCTACTAAGTTTACTTTTCATCGTTATAATTCTCCATTATCATAAGTTTTTACAGGATTGGACAGAAAATGATCGGATAATGAAAACATTAAATGAAAACATTATGGCGAAACAGCGCAAGGTCATGTTTGGCGCTTTTCCTCAAAGATCGCCCGCCGCAAATAAAATCCCCTGCATATGCAGGGGATTTTTTGCAAGCAAGATAGGAGATTCGAGAGAAAACGACAATTTCTCCATCATGTTTTGTATCTTTTTCCATCCAGACTTTACTGTCGGCACAGGAATCTAACCTGTTCAGCGCGTCACGCGCTCGCGGGCTATACCGCCGGTATGGAATTTCACCAATCCCCAAAGACACTAACTATTTAATTTTATATAGGCTCAGCTTAGCCGACAATATCGATAACAACGCCGGAACCGACGGTTCTGCCACCTTCACGGATAGCGAAGCGGAGACCCTTCTCAATAGCGATAGGGGTGATCAGCTCAACAGCCATATCAACGTTGTCGCCGGGGCGGCACATCTCAACATCATCAGGAAGCTTGATAACGCCGGTAACGTCGGTTGTTCTGAAATAGAACTGCGGACGGTAGCCGGAGAAGAAGGGGGATTTACGTCCGCCTTCCTTTTCGGTAAGAACGTAAACCTGACCTACAAAATTCGTATGGGGGTTAATCGAACCGGGCTTGCAGAGAACCTGACCGCGCTCGATTTCATTCTTCTGAATACCACGGAGGAGAACACCAACGTTGTCGCCGGCCTGAGCGCTGTCAAGCAGCTTTCTGAACATCTCGATACCGGTGATAACAGTCTTTCTTCTCTCATCGGTAAGGCCGATAATCTCAACTTCGTCAGACATCTTAACCGTACCTCTCTCAACACGTCCGGTAGCAACGGTTCCGCGTCCGGTGATGGAGAATACGTC
>JAAYQM010000027.1 GCA_012519315.1 Clostridiales bacterium
AAGACTTTGCTTAAATTCTTCATCATATTTTCGATAAGTGCTCATTTTTTTATCTCCTTTTTATTGTCTACTGAAATTATACTGCATTTCACTATCCGCTGTCTACTTTATTAGTATACATCCACTGGCTTAACCTTCCCGCAAAGGACAAAATGGCTACTCCGGCTTATCACAGCATCAAAAACTCAGAAATTGAGGAGATAGAGTTTAATTGGGGTAAGTTAAGGCTGTTGGCGGGTGAGTTCGAAGGAAGAAAAGGATATATGAGCAAGTATCTTCCCCTTGACTATTACGATTTGTAAATCAACCCCAAAGAAGCTGTTATAATGAAAACAGAACGTGAGCGCTCTGTCATGCTGTTCACTCTTTTGGGAGACGTTTATATCGGGGGTGAACCGGTAGCGGAAAAGACAGCGGTTAAGCTTACCTCCGGCGATCAAATTGAGATAAAGGCTGCCGATGAAAAGTCTCAGGTTTTGTTTATAAGTTCAAGGCGGCTGGATGAACCGGTGGCTTGGGGCGGCCCTATCGTTATGAACACTAAAGAAGAATTGAATAAGGCTTTTGATGATTTAAGAAAAGGCACATTTATACAGGATAAAATCTCATATTAAAAATGTAAAAAATGCTCGAAATTTCGGTTAAACCATTGACATAATGCAACAATTGTTATATTCTATTATAAAATACGTTGTCAATTTTATATAATGTATATGAACAATTAGAGAAGGCAATTATGTTCACATACGGGGGCAAAACCACTCGTAAATATAAAAATCAAGGAGAATTGCCATGAGAAGCTTCACAACATTAGACCTACAATATGCACACAGGTTCTATGGGTTCAAAGGCGAAGCACAGTATTTGCACGGACATACGGGAATACTGACGATCGAAGTTGAGGACGACGTTAACATGGGAGTAAATATGGTATTTCCATGTAATGAAATCAGGAAAATTGCTTGGGAAGTATTGCAAAACTTTGATCATGCGCTTGTTTTAAGAGAGGACGACCCACTGATTCCTGCGATTCTGGGCGTTTATGAAGCACAGGGCATTAAGGACGGTGCGCCGACCAATAAGCAAAAAGGCCCCGCTTTTAAAACGGAGCTTGCCACAGCTTATCCTGAATGTCGTCTAGTTGTTACAAAAGAAACGATGACCGTTGAAGGCATGATTAAAATCGTTTACGATTTACTTAAGGACAAGCTTAATATCGTAAAGCTTACATTTACTAGTGGAGTAAATGGCGCTACAGAAGAATATGAGCCTAAAAAGGATATTGATCGCTGCCCGTTATGCGGTATTGCGTTAAATGAAAATGGCGTATGCCCTAAATGCGGATACAAGAAATAGTCTTATCGGGAAGAACATAAACTGTAACAAGGCACTCTATGCAAAATATGCGTAGAGTGCCTTGTTACTTAATTTAAGCAAGATAAAAAAATCTCGTAAGAGCTTTGATATATGCGGTTTTTGCAAGATTTTTGTCTGCATTTCTAATGAGAGATAGTATTATCTAAGACATTTTTCCTCTGCGGTGGGGTAGTTTTTTATCAATCTTGCTCAGATCAGGTGTGAGAGACGGCTTTTTTGCGTCTTAGATAATAGACAGCCCCAACGGCGACAGCAGCTGTAATGAGTATGATTGCTATATAAATAACCGGACCTGTGTCCTCGTCGTTTTGTGATGTATCTGCTCCCTTGTCGGTCGAGTCAGAACCTAGTGGGAGGGTTGAGGTGTCTATTTCTGAGGTTGCCGCCGGTCGGGTGGTGTCGGTAGGGTCTGTTATTTCGCCGGGGAGAGTTGTTGTGTCGGGCACCGTTGTTATGGGATCCGCTGTTGTTTCATCTGGTGTCGTAGTTGTAGGCGGTGCCGTAGTTGTAGGTGGTGCCGTTGTTGTTGGCGGTTCTGTTGTGACCGGTGGGTCTGTTTCCTGATTGTAGCTACCGATGACAGGAACGGTGAGAACGACATTTTGATTAGCTGCGCGATAATACTTATCCTTCAAGGTAGAATAATATTGCAGGGTAATTTTCTTGCCGCCGTCCGAAAAACGCATAAGCATTATCATACCTACCCCGGACTGCTGAAGGTCGGTTGTCTGACCGTCTACCGTAATCTCGTAGACTTTGTTGCCGTTTATACCATTGCGGTTTTTTATTCTTATGATTTCGGTAGGCGAGTGACCGCAAAGTACCATGATGATATTTTTGTGTTTTTTGATTAGCTTATTCCACATATCGTCGGTATCGTTCCAGTTATTGTCTTTTGATGCAAAGGAGTAGTTGGTCCAGTCTGAATCTTTATCATAATAATTTCCTTTTGAGTTCATATATCCATGGGTTGTGACAATAACATTGTGGTCGGGGTGATTTTTTACCACATTGTCTGCCCAGCTCAGCACCTCGTTGCGTGGCGCAAATTCAAGGGCCAAAATCAGATACTTAAGACCGCCCACCGTGATTTTGTGATAGGTGTTGGCCATGCTGTTTTCCTCAAAGGAGCCGCCAAAATGGGGAAGATTACGATAGCTTGAGATGGGAAAGGCCTTGTTAAAATCGTCTAGATTTGTGCTTCGGTCATCAACTTTCTTATAATCGTGATTGCCCGGTACTATAGAATGAGGCAGAACACCACGAAATACGCTGAATGCCCTCTGTGCCGCAGTCCATTCATCCGCTGTATTTTTGTCGGTTATGTCGCCCAGGTGCATGGCAAACTTGATTTTTTGGCTGTCGATATTGTCCACTATATATTGCGATATCTTTGGCAGTTCGTTTGGCAGAAAGCGTGTGATATATTGGGTGTCCGGTATAACCGCAAAGGTATAGTCATAGGGTGCTATGGTCGGGGTCACCCACAAACCGTCCGAGGGGACGGGCACTGTGTCGATAGCCGGACAAATTGCCGCCCACAGATTTTGTTGCGCCGGGGTCAGGCTTGAATAGTTTGGCTCAGGCAAAAAATGGTGTAACACCTTAAGAATATTGCTTCCATCCTCCGAAGGGCCGTATATTTCGGAGGTATTTGACCTTGATGCGGGGGGGATGACATCGGCAATCGCTATGGCAGTGTTTATATTTTGTCCGCGTGGTGTGAGATATAGACGAAAGCTGTTGCTGTTTCCAAGATTGAAACCGTCTGAGGTAAGGGTTTTATCTAAAGGAATGATTTTTGTGTCGGTGGGAATAGTGACGTTTTGCTCATTTTTCACAAAGGTCCTAAACTTGTCAAAGTGATATGTACGCTTGCCTGAAGAATCCTTTGTTGCAAGTTTTCCGTAATTTACATTGTTATAGGTATAATCATTCTCATATACATCGTTGAGAATCACCCAGCAAATGGCGATCTCGCCGGGCTCCAGCACATATTTCCCCTGTGTGTCGGTTATGTTCATTCGCCTGAGATTTGCTGCGCCGGGGGCGGCATTATTTATCTCATCCCAGTTGTTTTTTGATGAGTGGTACCGCCATATTGTGTAATTGTATAAATCAAGTGATTTATTAGAGACATTTAAAAGCTCTATTGCCTCGGCAAGGTCTTTTCCGGTTGTGTCTCTGCACACCTCGGTGATAACAAGGCTATACGGATTTTCCGCTATGACCGGAACGGGGGTCAGTATTATCCCGATTAAAAGAATAATGGATAGAAATAAAGACGATAACTTTTTCTTCATAATCAATCTCCTAAACTAATTATATCTTTTGATAATAGAGGTTGTGGATCCTGTACAAGGGTAGCACAGATATAAAAAATCAGTCAATATTTTCTACAAATCGCCGGCCCCTCTTTTGTATTTTTTGTCAGTGATTTCCTTTTGTAAAATGTTATGCCATAAACGTACCATTGGCGTATTATAAAGCTTTATAAAACTATACACTAATTAATGAATGAAATCAAGAAATTATCATCATTGTGTCAAAAAACTGTATAAATAACTTGTTTTTTGATACAAAGTGCAGTGGTGGCAGAAAGATATCGGATATGATTGAAGGACTATCATTTTAGTTTAGAATGTTTTTGAGATATCGTAGAACATCTTGGATTTACGCAAGCCTATATCGTTTTTCCTCTGGTGATAATCGTAAAAGTTGATGTAATCACTTGTGATGAGGTTCACCTCCTCATAGAAATGGAATATAGATAGGCACTGTTATTGCCAAATCGCCACACAGTACCAAAATTGAATCCGATAGATGTGCTTTGCTGAGTCAGTTGTTTTTTTGTAAGCGGTTGTTTCTCCGCTTCCGTGATATGTTGTTAAAATAAAATGAGCGGCTAACGCTTACATAACGATTGTCCCCGGCAACCCCGCCGGCAAAGGCAAAAGCAGACGGTACCGTGGTGGTTGCTTTTAATGTTTCCATATTATTGAAAATATAAGAATTTAGAAATATGGTATATATTTATAAAACTTAAACGGGATTAAGGATATATATTATATAATTTCATTATAGTAAGGAAGAAACAACATCAAATATTAATATTCTACATTCATTTCTCACTGATTGATTTGTTTCCCGTATTACATTACAATAGAAAAGAGCCCGGAAATAAAGAAAAAATTACAATTCTTGCTTAAATTCTATGGTGTGTAGTAATATAAGTGTATATGAGAAATTGATACAAAAATATCAATGATTGTTGTTGATTAATGTCAAAGACGAAACTATAATAGTGACAAATGATCAGTATTTTTAACAAATCATAAAAAATCAATAAAAAATGTTAAACTCGGGGAAACAAAATCATAATTGCCGCTAATACAAAAAAGCATCTGCTGTCTGTGGAATCAATGACATTTTTGCTTTTATTGCTCGGGTTATTCTTCGGTTTATACTGACTTCAAATTAAATAATTCATAAAGAGGATAAGGCTCTTACGCTTAAATGTAAATGTGAGGGGGTAAAATGCCATGAGAATGCACTATGGGCGTGATTATATTGACAAGACAGAGGGTATTTCCATTCTCTACCGAAAAACGGACATGGCCGTAAAGGCACACCAGCATGACTATGTGGAAATTGTCTATATTTTAAAAGGGTATGGTGTTCATACCATCGACAATTCCGATTATATTATGAGCGATGGTAGCATATTCATTATCATCAATTCCGATTGCCCCCATTCTCTGTCCTTTGTCAATGAAACCGAATATTATGATATTTTAATGACTTACGATTACTTTGCCTCGGTCTGCAGTTCCTTTACCGATTCAAAAAACCTTATCAATTTTAGCGACGACAGCAAAAACAAGTTTTTAATAACCGTTTTTCAAAGTTCAATTAGAGACAACCTTTCCGAAGTTTTTAGGCAGGCTTTTGATGAATTTGAAAACAAGAATATTGACTACCTGGCTTTCATTAAGCGTTATATGGAAATTGTCCTCCTCCATACATCGCGCGCTATTCAAATTGGTAATCTGGGGTATAAGAGAAACCTGGATTGGGTTTTACCCCAAATTACCGATTATATCAATAAAAAATACCGTGAAAATATCACCCTTCAGGATATCGCAAAAAAATATTCATATAATCCTAATTATTTCTGCAAGTTGTTTAAAGAACGCTACGGTACTACTTACTATGAGTACATTCATGACAAACGAATTAAACACGCCATGAATCTTTTAAGGAATACCGAACATTTGATTGATATGATTGCGCAAATGTCAGGATATACCAATAAGACATATTTTTATAAAATTTTTAAGAAAAAAACGGGGATGACACCGAAACAGTATCGCCATAACTGTATCAAACGGAGGGAAGAACAAAGTAATTTTCAGTAATAGATCGAATAAGGTCATCTAAATGATTGATACAAAAGGCCCACTATATGATATTGTATTTTCCAGTATAAGTTCTATAATTTATTTAGTGTAAGTGAATGCACAAATTGCAATACTTAATTTAGGGATTTGCAAAGTTTTCTCATCGCTGTTTCAGTGCATTCATGCTATGATTTAAATGAATTATAATGAATAGGAGAAAAAATCAATGGCAGAAGTTTTACTTGAACCGACCTTTAATCAAATTTCATTGGCGCAGGAGGCGGCGACCATTGCCACGGCTATGGGAATCGAGGCGCCACACAGCGCTGAGCCGCCGGTTGAATTTATAGCGAAAAAAATCCAGCAGCGTGCCGGCGGTAATATTGAAAAAGTGTTGATGTACAACCCCGATGCCGTGGGACTTTACATGTTCCAAAAGTATTTTAAGTGGTATGAGACGGTTTATCGTCATGCCGATATTTGTGTGCCTTACCGCAGTCCCATGAAAAGCGTTACCCCGGTTTGTTTTGCAACCATGTACACCGGCGCCCTGCCCGAGGTGCACGGGATCAAGGTGTATAAAAAACCGGTACTGACTGTTGACACGCTTTTTGATGCTTTGGTACGCAGCGGAAAAAGGGTAGCCATTGTGGCAGTTAAAGGTTCGAGTATTGCCAGTATTTTTTTAAACCGGGATTTGGATTATAATATACTGCCGCCGGACACCGATGATTATCTTGTGGAATCTACCGTACTTGAATTGCTAAATGAAAACAAACACGACTTTATCGTGGCATACGGACACGATTATGATGCGGAGGAGCACAAAAGCGGACCGGAAAGTCCGGCATCGCTGGGTGAACTGAAAAAGCAGATTGAAATATTTGACCGGCTTTGCACCAAGGCAAGGGAAGTATGGAGGAATTGCCGTACCCTTGTCGCTTTTGCGCCCGACCATGGAGCCCATCTTTGCGCCAACGGGAAGGGCAGTCACGGCGAGGAGATTCCCGAGGATTTGAATATTTTACATTTTTACGGCGCGTATCCAGCGCGAAAATAATATTTTGGCGGATAAAAGGAATGCTTTATAAGAAAAACAAACAAAAACAACTATCGACTGAACTTTTTAAGAATCCCACGAGCGAATACCGGGGCGCCCCTTTCTGGGCCTGGAATGGGGAACTGAAAAGAGAAGAATTAACGGAACAGATCGAAATATTTCGGCAGATGGGATTTGGCGGCTTTCATATCCATGTGCGAACAGGGCTGACCGTTCCATACCTCGGGAAGGATTTCATGGCCTATATTCAGTTCTGTGTCGAAGAGGCGAAGAAAAGGGACATGCTGGTTTGGCTTTACGACGAGGACCGATGGCCTTCCGGATCCGCCGGCGGCATGCTGACAAAGGACGAAAGCAGGCGGCAGAAATACCTGCTACTGACCCGAACCCCCTACAATGGCACAAAGTACGCCCACCCTATCACGTCAAGTGGCTCCAATCTTAAGGAGCGGAGCGAAAACGGTTACCTTTTAGCCTGTTTTGATATCGTGCTGGACGATGACGGCTATCTTATAAAATACCGACGCATCGATGAAAATGAGACAGCGATGGGGGTCAAGTGGTATGCCTATGTGGAATCCCCGTCGTCAAACCCGTGGTATAATGATCAAACTTACATCAATACTTTGGACGAAAATGCGATTAACCGGTTTATCGCCTTAACATATGAAACATACAAAGAGTATGTTGGCTCCGAGTTCGACGAGACTATTCCTGCTATTTTTACCGATGAGCCGCAACTGTCCCACAAACGGCCGCTGCCCGCCGCTCATACGGATGCCGATGCTTCGCTGCCCTGGAGCAACGATCTGGCAGAAGGTTACAAAGCAAAATTCGGCGTGGATTTGACCGAGCATATACCCCTTCTTTTTTGGAACAGCAGAGACGGCGGACATTTGCGAACTCGGTACCTTTATCACCACTATGTTACAGAACGGTTTGTAGCTGCCTTTGCTGATAACTGCGGCCGATGGTGCACCGAAAACGGTATTGCCCTAACAGGGCATGTGATGCGGGAGCCGACTCTGTTTTCTCAGGTCTCAACTACCGGCGAAACTATGCGATCATACCGTTCTTTTATTCTTCCGGGGATTGATATGCTCTACAACCGCTGTGAGTATACTACGGCCAAGCAGGCCCAGTCGGCGGTGCGCCAGTACGGTAGGGAAGGAATGCTGTCCGAACTGTACGGGGCTACCGGCTGGAATTTTGATTTTGCAGGGTACAAGATGCAGGGGGACTGGCAGGCGGCCATGGGCGTAACCATACGGGTTCCCCATCTGACCTTTCTGTCCATGACCGGGGAGGCGAAACGGGATTACCCGGCTTCCATTGGCTACCAGTCTCCCTGGTGGCGAGAATTTTCCTATATCGAAAACCATTTCGCTCGGTTGAACACCGCTTTAACTCGCGGGAAGCCGGTAGTCAGGGTAGGGGTTGTTCATCCAGTTGAAAGCTTTTGGCTTTTATGGGGACCGCAGGATCAGGATACGCGGGAACGGGAGGCGCTGGAGAAATGCTTTGCCGATATTACCGAATGGCTGATCTTCGGCGGTATCGACTTTGACTTTATTGCAGAATCGCTGTTGCCTGATTTGTGTTCCGACGGCAGAACGCCCTTTACCGTCGGGAAAATGCAGTATGATCTGGTCATCGTCCCCCCTGTGTTGACTCTGCGAGAGTCCACTCTTGACCGGCTTTGGGAATTTGTCAATTCGGGCGGACGGCTTGTTTTCACTTCCGATCCGCCGCCATATTGCGATGCTACACCGATCGAACGGATCAAAGCGGTTTACGAGAAGGCGGTTAGAATAGACTTTAATAAAGAAAGCATTTTAAGAATCGCCGAGGATTTGCGTTTTGTCGAGATTCGAGACGAATCGGGCAACATGGCGGAAAATCTGCTGTATGCTTTGCGGCAGGATAACGGATGCTTATGGCTCTTTTTAGCAAACGGGCGGAGCGGTATTTATAAGCACCCTAAGCATTACGATATAACCCTACATGGTTTGTTAGCTGTGGAGGAATATGATACATTAACAGGCGAAATATGCCAGATAAACGCAGATTACCTTGGCAATCAAACCTATTTTGAGAAAAAACTGTATTGTTGTGATTCTTTACTGCTAAAGCTGATACCGCTTGAAAAAACAGATCCTACAAAGCCTCCTTTTCAAAATAAGCCTGTGATATTTACACGGAAAAGGCATGTGACCTTAGACGGTCCGTTTAACTATACAATTCATGAGCCGAATTCTATGCTTCTCGATATGGCGGAATATGCGATTGATGATGAGGACTATTTGCCATGTGACGAAATTCTAAGGGTTGACAATAGTTGCCGTCAGCGGTTCGGCTATCCCCTGCGCCAGTCAGCCGTTGCCCAGCCCTGGACGCGCAAGGCGGAAAAAGCTGAGCATACCCTAAGGCTTCGGTTTGAGATTCCATGCGAGGCAGAGGATATCCGTCCCCTGCTTGCTGCCGAAAATGCAGGAAAGATAGTGATAAGATTCAACGGCGAAACGGTTCCGAATACGGTGGTCGGATGGTATGTCGACAAATGTATAGAAACCATCCCATTGCCGCCTTTGAAAAGAGGCGTCAATATCCTTGAGATTACCATGCCTTTCGGTCGAAATACCAATACCGAATGGATCTATCTTCTGGGGAACTTTGGTGTGCGGGTAGAAGGTATAAAAAAGATCATTGTTCCGATGCCCGAAACGATCGATTGCGGCAACATCACGGAGCAGGGATTCCCTTTTTACAGTGGAAAGCTGACCTATCATACGACATTTCACACTGACAGAACCCCGTCGGGCGTTATCCTTCCGCATTTTTGCGGTACGCTGGCACGTGTTGCGCTGGACGGTAAAGATCTGGGCATTGTCGCCTTTCCGCCTTACCGTCTGAATCTGTCCGGAGTTTCCTCCAGCGCGCATCGGCTGGACGTGACTCTGTATGTTCCCAGAACAAACGGCTTCGGTCCGGTTCACAATGTCAAAACCTCAAGCTGTTTTTCGGTGCCGGGTAGCTGGCGGACGCAGGGGGATGAGTGGTGCTATGATTACCAATTGACGCCGCAGGGCATTATGGCGCCGATTGAGATTGAGATTGACCTTGAGTAAATGAATGCTTCAGCATATAAATTAAAGGAAATCGCGGCGTACAGAAGTGTGTCGTGATATGTCAGGATGTTCTATGAAGATTGAATGTATGTTCATACAAGAGAAAAGGATCCTTATGCCAAAAGTTGGGGCTGCGTAGATTGAAAAAATTATAAAGAGATAGGGAAAAGGATAAGAATAATCGTACTTTTGGGAATAGAATTACGATTTATAATTGTATCAATGATTGTCTTATCTATGTACTTGATGAAGTTATAATCAATTTAATTTTTTTAACATCCAATCTACAATTTAATATTTTCCATTGAAACATGAGGTTTTGTTATGAATGAATTGTTGTTTTTAGGTACAGGTGAGGCTGACTGGAAGATGAAGCATAAAGGAATTGGTTTTCGTAGGAATTCCGCAGCTTTGCTCAACGGAGACCTGTTGCTCGACTGCGGAAAGCATATTTTTGATTTTGCTCAAGATTTTTATGATGGCACTCTTTATGATCGGGTCACCGATATTTTGATCACGCACGCTCACGGCGATCATTTTTGCAAAGAATCTGTTTTCAATATCGCGGAAAAGCAAAAAATCCGGCTGGGTTGCGATGAGTATATTCAAAAAGAAATCGGTGAAAACGTCAATATCGAATTAGTTTCTCTCTCCCCCTATGTCCCCGGAACTATAGGACACTATTGGACAGATGTCAATATAGTAGACAGAAAAAAGTAAAAAAACATATCTAAATCATATTAAAACTCTCTTCTTTTTCATTTGGAGTAAGCATTTGATTTGCAGAATGTGGCCTTTGAGAGCTATAAAAACCTTCGATATACTGAAACACAACAAGCTTCACATCTTCAAGCTTTTGGAAATGTTTACGAT
>JAAYQM010000003.1 GCA_012519315.1 Clostridiales bacterium
GTGCAGTAATGTATTTAGCTGACCGATACTAATAGACCGAGGGCTTGAACTGCATTCTTGCAGTCTATATTCTTGAGTTTTACTTCACCTTTATTCGGTTCTCTGTGATCATTTGTGATAGAGGAAGAGGAGAGCAATATTTTGCTCTCCTCTTCCTTTTTTATCATAAGAATTATATAAAGCCGGCTGTGGCGGGGGAATGATTTTTTAAAACAAAGGGTATATGATTAATGATTTGTGTTTTAATCATTATCAAATGCCGGATTATAGGCATAAAAGTTCTTAGAATTCATCTTATCCTGCGATATTCTGAGGGCATCACCGAACCGCTGGAAGTGTACAATTTCACGCTCACGCAAAAACTTAATGGGATCTCTCACATCAGGGTCATCAGTGAGCCTGAGAATGTTGTCATAGGTTGTTCTTGCCTTCTGTTCGGCGGCGAGATCCTCTGTAAGATCTGTGATGACATCGCCCTTTGATGCAAAGTATTTTGCATCAAAAGGGACGCCTGCTGCCGAGACAGGGTAGATGCCTGCTGTATGGTCGACAAAGTAGGTGTCAAAGCCGCTTCTCTTAATTTCCTCTATTGTAAGGTTGCGAGTCAGCTGATAAACAATAGCTGATATCATCTCAACATGTGCCAGTTCCTCGGTACCATCAGGATATCAGCTAATGATTTCCTCACTGTTTGGACCAATGGGATTGGCGGGCAGTTTTGGATATAGATCTATTTTAAACAGTGTGTCGGGTTGTTCCCGCCACTTTGTATTCCTTTTATCTTTGGTGTAAATAACCTTCTCAAGTATTTCCTTCAGCATATCATTTTTCGCCTTTGCCGATGGTAGCCTATGATAAACTTCAAGCAATTCCTCAATCTTTTGCATAGAATTATTTATGTTTTTCTCATGAGACGATTCAATTGTTAATTCATGTTCCAATTTTTCTAAACTCTCTTTTACTTCTCTTATGCGTGTAGCTATAAAACGTGACCTTTCAAAAAATACCTCGGCAGTATAAATGCCCTGTTCGAGCAAATTGTGTATGTTAATCTTTTGGTTTTTAAGTTCGGTCAGTTCGTTTTTGATTCTACTGATGGCCTTTCTTTTTATATCAATATGGGGAGTTTTTCTATTTTGCGCTTTATTACCCCATTTTAAACGATAACCGCTGACCCACTTTGATAATTCAGCTAATATGCTGGCTTCAACATTTTTAAGTGCTGTACTAACATTATCGCAATTGTCACCGACGCACATAAGGGACGGGGGTGTGTGTATATAGGGGCGGCGAATCATGCGGCGACCGCATTTTCCGCATATTACAAGCCCTGCCAGCGGATTCTTAACAGTTTTATTAAGCCCGATAGGGCGGGGGGGATTCTTTTTAATATATTCTTGCGCTTTATTCCAAACAGATTCCTCAATTATTGGGGGGTGCAGCCCGTTAACGATAATACACTCTTCGATCGATGAACGAGGGCGGGATATTTTCACCTGCCCGTCAGCTATTTTCTTTACTGCGGGACGCCAATTCCACCTTACTTTGCCGATATATACGGGATTTGTCAGGATTTCCTGTACCGATGCCGGAGCCCATGTAGCGTTGCTTTTTGGGGGAATCTTCATTACATTGAGCTTGCGCGCTATTAATGAAATGCCGAGTCGCTTATGTGTTCTGTCCGGCTCTAATTCTCCGGTGGTGTAGAGGTCGTAAATGAGACGTACAATCTCGGCCTCTTCGGGGATTGGTGCGAGGGTGTAGCCCTTATCATTCTCGATTTTAACACGCTTGTACCCATATGGTGGCTTGTTCCCTACATATTTTCCTTCCTTAACCGAGGCCAAACGTCCTCGCTGCAGTCGACGATTAATTGTTTTATACTCTCTTCGAGACATATAAAGTCCGAATTCGAAATATTCTTCATCGAATTCGTTGTTTGGATCATAGATTTTTACCGGCGTTATTATTTTGGTGTCAGAATACTTGAAAGTCTGTGCCACGATGCCCTGATCTACCGTATCCCCACGGGCAAGCCTTTCTATCTCCATAACCAAAACGCCTGCCCATATGCCGCTTTCAATTTCCATAAGAAGGCTTTGCATGATCGGACGAGCCGCAATTGTATCACCGGAAACCACTTCGCGATATATTTTTGTTACCTTCAGTTGAAGTCTCTTTGCCAGTTCCAGCAAAGCCTTTTCGTGTCTTGCCAGCGTTTCCCCTTCTCCATGAATTTCAGCTTCCAGATCGGCACGCGACTTGCGTAAATAGATGCAGTATTCTTCCATTTTTATTGCATTTGCCTCTATAATTATATTTGATGTAATATTCAATCTGTGTCAACAGTATATAATGAAGTTCTTCAATTTCTTTTCAGATGTCGACGGCAGATTAACCAAAGCAGGTAATGCTACATATTATGTAAAGAGGTGATCTTTTATGCCGCAGGTAACGGTACATACAGATTTTTGTGTGAAAACGCAGGAAGAGGTTGACGCGATACTCGAAAATATCAAACAAATTTATCTTGAAAATTGTGTGTATAACCAATCAGCTGAAGGCGAGTGGAAAAGCGAGGTAGGGAAAGATTAATAAACCCTGCCCTTGAAGTGGAATTGTGTCGGGCAGGCGCCGAAAGCTATCGAACCTGTATGAACGACAGAAAGACCATGGAAGATCGGACTTCAGGGAGATCACATGGGGTGTAATAGATAAGGCGCGGGCAGGTGGTTTTAATATTCCTGTGGCAAAAGCCCTCCTATGGCAGGTAGATGCCATAGGAGGGCTTTGTGTTTGTTTGATTTTATTGGATTTATTCAATTAACGGGATAGTTTGAGTGTCATTTATTCATAGCTGCGACAAACAAGTCTGCAATCTCAGGATCGAAGTGTGCCCCCTTGCACGCAATGATCTCAGCAAATGCCTTTTCAAAGGACATTGCCTCCTTATAGGGACGATTGGAGGTCATGGCGTCAAAAGCGTCCACAATGGTAAGAATCCTTGCCAGATAGGAGATTTCCTCCCCTTTAAGACCGAGGGGATAGCCTGTCCCGTTGTATTTTTCATGGTGCTGCAGCACCATCTCAATAGTATCGTCAAGTCCGCCGAGCTGCTTTACTATATCGGCGCCATCGGTAGGATGACGCTTGATTTCATCCCATTGCTCCGGCGTCAATGGCTTTGAGGACATCAGCGTTTGCTTTGTGATATTAATTTTACCGAGATCGTGAAGATAAGCTCCGCAAAGCAGTCGACGTTTAATATCAAGGGGCATATCAATATAATCGGCAAATTTTTCGCAGTAATATACTACCCTTTCAATATGGTTATATGTATAGCAATCTCGGGAGTTTATTATGGCAATAAGGGATTTGACCGACATGATGCTGCTGTCGCTTTCATTGTTAGACGGGGCTAAATGATCAAATACATTGGTATATATCTCGACCCTGTTTTTTCTGAAGAATTTTGCTCGATAGAGGGCGGTATCAACCCGCTTAATCATAGCAGTGTAGGAATCATCGCCTTTAATTCGCTCGGCTACACCGGATGAAATTGTTAATACTCCATTACGGAGAACGCCTTCTCCGGGAAACTCATGTTCATAAACAATAGTGCGCAATCTTTCGGCAACGGTGACAGCATCGCTTTGGGTAGTATTAGGCAGAATAATGATAAATTCTTCGCCGCCATAGCGGCAGACGACATCGTTTGCGCGAATATTGTTTTTGATAATTTGTGCCAGCTCAAAAAGCACCATATCTCCCTGCTGATGACCGTGGGTGTCATTATAGGCTTTAAAGTAATCAATATCACACATAATAAGTGACAGAGGGGTACTTTCGGCGACACTTTTTTCAAAATAGGACTTAAAGGTGTCGTAGAAATATCTATGATTATATACTTGCGTCAAACCGTCGATATTTGCGTATTTGCGCAGCTCTTCAATATGCTTTCTTTCGGTTTTTTTATAGACGCCCAGTATCCAAGCGACTACTAAAAATAGGGCAACCAAAGCGATATCGTTCTGAAAATAGGGATTGACGCCAGGCTCCTTATACATAATAAGATCCATGGCAAGAACGGTTGCGGAAGAAACGGTTGCCAACGTCATACCAAGCCCTATCCCATACTCAATAGTATAAGAAACGATGGGAAAGATAAACATAAATTTAGAATAGCTTTGATGCCCTTTGCTGTAAAGAATGGATACAAGACATATAATATAAAAAATGATAATTTCTATGCTTGTTGATACGATGGTGCGCTTTCGACGATAGTCCATAATCAGCCACATGACAGTAATGACAAGCAGAATAAACAATGATGTCAAGACATTAGTGATGTTCATGCTTGAGGTTGTGCCCGAGATATTATCTCTGAAAAAATGACTGAATAACGGAGTGGCGCAAAAAAACAACGCAAGGATTTTTACAGTGAAGAAGATGACACTATATTGACTTTGTTTTGCTTCATCAAATTGGTTCATTTGATTACCTGTGTTTGCTTTGGTTAACATATCCAGCAAACCTATCCTTCAACTTATTGCGTGTTTTAAAAATATAAGAACAAGGATTTGATAAAAAATCATCCTTTTTCGGTTATTAGAAAAGGGAAATTATTATTAAATATGCCTAATTTAAGAGAACCCGCGTTTCCGCGAGTTCTCTTAAATTGATTTGGAATTACCGATCTCTGAGAGATGCAGGCTCTTCCGGCTGGTACATATAAAACCAGCATGCGGAGGATGACAGCACAACGGCAGCCAGTGTTGCTAGAACGGATACTAAGCCCATAAGTTTGATTTTCATGGTAATTCTCCTTTCAAAATATGTATATTAAATAAAACTGGGGACACAAATCAGGTACGGGTCTTTTCTTTGTCAAACAATTTATCAATGGCATGAATTAGTACAGCGCCGACCCGTGTAAGCATAAAGCTCTGCCATCCGCTTGCGAAGGCGAAGGTAACAGCCATACTGATTAGTCTTGCGTTTTTGTTAGCAAATAACAAGAGCGCTATCGAAAATAGGATATAGACAGCTAAAGTTAAAAACGAGTTTCTTCTCAGTCTTTTTATTTTCTCCGGTTTTACAATCGGCTTGTTGCCAGAATCGACCGGCGCCAATTTGTAAACGAGAAAAAGGGCTGTTATATATATGAATGCCGCAACTAAAGAGGCGGGTATCAGTATTGATGAACTGTTAAAGAAATAATGAGCGAGAGCGGCGACGATTGATATATTCAGTATGCTCATAATTGTGCAGCTAAGCATAGTTGAGGAATGGGCACCGCCGACCGAGCGCTTTAACAGACCGACCGCGAAAAGCATAATCATGCTTTCGAGGAAGAATCCACCGATTAGGCTTATAACAGATGAAATAACAAAGATGGCAAGAAATTGCAAAATTGCGGAAAGACCATAAGCTACTACTTGCTTTTGTTCATCATCCTGACCTAGAGAATTGCCTATTAAATCAGCTATTCGTTTCGCTAATTTTTCCAATTTCTTTATCCTTCGATTTTTTTCTGCTTTGTTTAAATATAATTAGCATTATTATGATAAAAAACACATTGCTCGGGATGACGGCAATTGCTTTGCTGATCTTCCCGTTCATTGTAGTGTCATCTTTGAGTATCAGATGAAGGGTCTCGTCATCATACATAAGATTCAATATTAAATAATTAACAACCTCTCCCACTGTAATGGTTACCATGGTAATGAGGGCAGAGAGAGCCGAAGCGTTTATAGAAGCTCTGACAACTGAGATACCCAGTAAAATGATAACGAGCATGATAAGCAGGGTATGGATTCCGAAGGTAATGTTGTTAATATGACGTATGGCGTAAACAGCGACGGCATTTACCAGTGTAAGAAAGGTAAATTGCCTAATCTCTATTTTTTTGCCGCTGAAGGCATAAAGACAGATCATCGAGCCGACGCTCTGCAGAATGTAGCCCAGCAATATTTCGAATATAAAAAGTTTAACGTATTGCACTTTGCTCTCCGACTTCCTTGATTTTTTGGTGGATTTGGGTGTTTATAGCAACAACGGCGCTGTATATGATAATCGAGGTAAAGGAATGGATGAGAAGATCGCCGATGCTCATTATACTCCACCCGACATCAATATAATCTGCAAGAATATTCAGCTTTGTCTCAGAAGTCAGCATAATATGTAGGTTATCAAGACCTTGTTCAAGCATGCCCTCTTTGTAATAACCGGTGATTTTTGAGAGTGTTGGATAGACCGGCATAAAGCCACCGTTCGCCGAAATTACAATTCTATTAAGAGCGGTACCCAGGATTGTAAGAAAGGAACCGACGATGGCGGGCTTGTACAGCTTGTAGTAAAGGATGGGGGGAAGGAGGGCTAACAATGCCAGCTTTTGCAGAATAGAAGGATATGGATCCTTGACAAATGCATAATTGCCAAAGAAAGCATTGAATTGAAAAAAACAATACACAAGCTCAACGATATAAATGGGATAGAGAACGTGAGCGGTGAAAGCTGATTTTATTTTATATCCCTTAATTTTTGCGACAATCAGTGCAATTGCTATCCAAATTATCATTTCATTCTGAGCTCGGCATTTCAGTTGAATTTTAGATACCTTATATAATAAATTGCGCTAAATTCAGCTTAGTGTAATTATAATACCACAGTTTTGAATATAATTCAAGTATTAATTAACTAAATTATCATAGTTTTTTATAAATTTTACTGTATTTATAAATAAAAATTCATAGAATATGTAGCTATAATAGACAACTAAAGCTTGGTTAATGTTATAAGAAGGGGAATACTGTCGATTATTGTTGCATAATTTGTGCAATTTGTTGATATGAATTATAATTCGTTTTAATCTTTTAAGTCTCTGCCGGATTACAGTGTCCGAATCGGTAATTAATGTGCAAATGACCGGCATACGGACAAGACCAAGGGTCGGTTGGGCATAAGGCGGTAATGATTAAAATATAGCATTGTTATGGTAGAGATTGCTTCGGAATTCTGATATAGTGCAATGATTATTGATAACCTCTATGTGCCAGTTCTTCGGTACCAATATCTGTAAGAATCCCGATGACTTCCTTGTAAGGCATGGCATATCTTTGGTTGAGATAGCGCTGCGAGGCAGCCAGCTCTCCGTCCGGGCCGCCGAGCTGGGTGATAATAACTTGTGCAAGCTTTGCGTTGGGGTTTTTTATTTTAACCGGATATTGCAACTTCTTTTCATAAATCCACATTCAGTTTCCCTCCATTTCCCACGGCCAGGGTCCCTCTGTCCATTTCCATTTGTCACCCATGTTACCCCCTATGCTTAAGGGTCCGAAATCGGCTTGGTAGGTGTCTAAATATTCATTGTATGCCTTTTTCATTTTATTATAATAAGCAAGCGCCTGTTGATCGTTCGGGTTAGTGTCAAGATAGAGTGCCGTCTCTAAAATGTTGAATTGATAAACTTGAAGTATTTTCATCAAGTCCTTCTTAGAATAGCTGCTTTTTTTGTTATTTTTCATGATTTTTATTCCCTCGCTCTTTTTTTCATTTCAAAGCGGTCTCCCATAAAAGGCAGGTCAAGCTCTTTGAAAATTGTCCCTTTCGAAAAGCCTGTTTCCGGATCGTACAAATTGCGCCATTTTTGACATGGCGTGTACACCATTGCGAGTGGTCTGCCCCCCAATGTGCAATCGTCATGCATCGACTGAGGGCGGAGCAAAACCTCGGAAGTCTCATTGATGGGAGTTTTATCGGGCGTTTGTTTTATTTCATTTAGATTCTCCAACTCGAAGAGCTCACGCAAAAAATCCTCTTTTATGCGGTCTCGGGGAGTTCTTGTATCATTGTCCATTTTCTCTCTTGTACTCCTGTTTTGTTTATGGCGGGATAACGCGGCATACCCGAAAAATGACGGATTTGCTGCGTTGTTTATCCTTGCCTCAACTTTAGCATATGCTAAAGGCAGCCTCAAGGCTATTGAACTCGTTGTGGGGAATTTTTAGAGTTTTTTTGTTTTTGAAAAAATATGTGAATTTAGGACCTGTTTTTTATGTTTTGGCGAAATATCAAATTTTTTGATTAATTTTGCAGATGAGAAAGAGCGTTTTAATTTAACGGCTTAACGGAACAAGATCGGGAGAAAAAATAATTATACTTTTCCGAAAAAAGAGAAAAATTTACCACAAAATCATGTATAAATTAGTTTGTATGGGAAAAAATGATATATGTAAACGCAAAAGATTGTCCATTCCGCAAAGCACTGTTTTTACAAAATAAAGTATGTGCCTACTTATAATTCGGCACGGAAAGGAACTAATTTGTCATGAAAAAGAAAACACTTATTACTCTTATCGTCTTTGCTATGGCTATAGCTCAGCTAAGCTTTGCCGCCGTAGCCTTTGATGCCTCGGTATCGCCGGCACTTAATGTTATTGCAACCGAAAATGCAATGATAAAAACCGGCCTGCTCCACAGTGACATCCGTTTTTCAGAGGCGGATTTCAAGCAAGCGCTTGCCCTTCCGAGAATTCGCTCGATTACGATTGTCAGCCTTTCGCCGGCGACCGAGGGAACTTTGAAGCTCGGAAATGTTGACGTCATTGAGAATCAGACCATCACACGTGCCAATCTCTCTTTGCTGCGTTTTATTCCCGCGTCAAGTCTTGTTGAGAGCAGCAGCTTTACTTTTTACAGCGGCAAGAACAGCGGCACCGAAATCCCTTGCATGATTTATATTATTCCTGAAATCAACTATGCGCCGACAGTCAGTCTTGTGAGTGAAAACAAGCTGAATGTCATGACTCAAAAGGGAATTTCCTACTACGGAAGAATCTCGGGGAACGATCCTGAAAATGACAAGCTGTACTATCAGATTGTCGCATATCCAAAGAAGGGTGTAATAGAAATGCTTGATCCGGCACGGGGCACTTATAAATACACCCCGAATTCAAAGTACACCGGGCGTGACAGCTTTGCCTATGTTGTGCGGGATCAATACGGAAATTTCTCGACGGTTGCCAAGGTTAATATCAAAGTGTCCAAGCCCCTGGCCAAGGTGGAATATGCGGATATGAAGGATCATTGGGCTTATAATGCCGCTCTTGTCATGACATCGAAGGGTATTATGAGCGGTATTCAGGTTGGAGATACCTTCAATTTTAATCCTGACAACACAGTAACCAGAGGCGACTTTATAGTCATGGTAATGAAAAGCAGAGGAATTCCGAAAGGCGGCGAGCTAGATTCGGGGATTTTTGTCGATGATGACAAGATACCGTCCGCTATCAGAGGCTATATTGCCGCTGCCTATGCCGGCGGATATATCAGCGGATCACAAGCAGAGGACGGACTTTATCTCAATGCAAATGAGCCTGTAACTAGGGCTGAGGCGGCTGTAATTGCCAACAAATTCCTCAAGGCGACAAAGCCTGCCTTCCTTCCCGTATTTTCGGACAGCAAGTCAATACCCACTTGGGCGGCAGACGCTCTTTATGCTCTGAATGAGTTTGGCGTGATTAATGAAACGAGCAGCGGAGAGCTTGCGCCAAGTGCAGCCCTTACACGTGCAGATGCGGCGCTTATCCTCAGTGCCCTTGTCGAAAAATAACTGATACGGGCTTTTGCAAGTAGATTAATTATCCAGAAATAGCACAATGGGTACTATTGAACAGTTTTCAGCGGGTAAAAACAATTTTACAGAAAAAGCAGCAGATCGCTAGAATCTGCTGCTTTTCTATATGTTCTTCTCGTTTTTCCTAAATTCATTGGGTGATATTCCGCACCGATGCTTGAACACCGAGGAGAAGTGCTGGGTGCTTGAAAAGTTCAGCATTTCGGTTATCTCCTTTATGGAGATGGTGGGATCGGAGAGAAGGGACTTTGCGGCATCGCATTTTTTCTTCAGGATATATTGCTTTGGCGTGATACCGAATTCCCGGCGAAACAATTGAATAATGTAGGATTTGTCGAGGAAGAAGTGCTTCTCGATATCGGAGAGGGTAATATTCATGTGTATGCCGTTGTCGATATAGGTCTTAATCCTGCCGGCGGTGGTGTTGCTGTATTTTTCCTGACTTGTTTCGGTTTTTGTAAAAACACGGATGAGGATTTCGCAGATTTTCGATGCGACGGCTATATAGGTTTCGCTTTTGTTGGTTGAGGTAATCTTGCGAAGCAGAAAAGCAATGTCGTCAAACAAATCGCCAACATCGATATGGCGAACAATGGTGCTTTCGGTGATTCCGTAGACCGCCATTAAAGCGGAGATTAGCCTGCCACCGGCGTTGATCCAGATTTTCGTATAGGGATTCTCTTTGTCAGCGTAATAACGGTGGGGAGAGTTTTTGTTTAAAAGATAAAAATCGCCCTCGCCAACGGTATAGGTTTCGCTGCCGCATTCAATATAGCCGCGACCGGAGCGCACGAATTCAAGTACATAGGCATTCAGACGGTTGGTCCTGCGATCGATATGGTAATTGATATTGGGATAGGTGATGCCAGCAAGCTCGATATAAAAGGGAATGTCTGTGTCAGAAGGGGTTGGGTAAAAGTAGTATTTATCTTCCTTTTGTGTTCGTTGGTTAATCATTTTGTTATACTTTTTATACAATTCTTTATTTTTTATATCTTTACCACGGTTGAAATAAGCAATATAATAGAAGCAGATGAAAGCCAATGGTTGAAAAAGTCATGATATGCGGTATATGTAGTGTTTGCTTGTAGACAGCAGGTTGCCTATCTTTGCTGCATACCTCTCAGAGTGTTTTGCTTTGCGATGTTTTGATATGGGGATCGTTTCTGTAAATATTATATCATAAATTTGCAGTAACACACCGGTTTGCGTTACACAGTGCGGCAAATTTCCAAATTCGCCAGCGGCGAATTGTGCTACCTTGTCTTAAATTCATTATATCATGTTATATTTTTTATTCAAGTTTTATTTTTTAAAAATCAGGTAAAAAACATTCAAAAATACATATAAAAAGGAAAGGTGTTTATTATGAAGCTTAGACCTCCGTCAGTTCCTCTTATTACTATTGATCCTTATTTCAGCGTTTGGTCGCCGGCCGATCGTCTTACAGATAAGGCAACGGTACACTGGTCCGGAAAACCCAATACAATGCGCGGCAGTGCCTTCATTGACGATGTTGAATATCGTTTTATGGGGGACGGGAATGCGCCGGCTATGAAGCAGATTCTGCGGGATGCGGATGCATTTTCCACAACATACGTTTTTGAGGCGGCGGGCATAAGGCTGCAGACTGTGTTTACCTCTCCGGTTTTGCCTGATGACCTTTATTTGCTGTCCCGTCCGGTAAGTTATCTTGAATTAAGCGCAAAAAGCATTGACGGTGCAAAGCATCGAGTGAATATCAAGCTTTCGGTATCCGAGGAGATTTGCTTGAATCTTAAGGGGGAGGATGAGGTTGTATGTGAGACCCTCACTCTTGCCAACGATATCAAAAGCGTGAAAATGGGTAGTGTAAAGCAGCCGGTTCTCGGTCGTGACGGTGACGATCTTCGCATTGATTATGGCTATTTTTATCTTTCGGTCAAAGACGGGAAGGTAGGCAGCGAAAAATGCGAGGATATGACCTTTGTTAATGCCGAGGTACCCCTTCTTGGCGAGGAGGGAGTGCTCTTTACCTTTGCCTATGACGACATCAAGAGTATAGCTTATTTCGGCACACATCTCCCTTCTTATTGGAATAGAAACGGTGAGCGCATTACCGACGAAATTGTTAAGGCGCATGAAGATTATCAGAGTGTGTCAACACGATGCAGAGAATTTTCCGACCGTCTCTTTATTGATGCGGTACGTGCGGGGGGAGAGCAATATGCCGAGCTCTTGCTGCTTGCCATGCGGCAGGTGAATGCGGCACATAAGGTCGCCATTGATCCCGACGGAAATGTATTGTTTATTTCAAAAGAATGCTTTTCAAACGGCTGTGCCGCAACGGTTGACGTGACCTATCCCTCTATTCCTATCTATCTTTTGTATAACACCGAGCTGATAAAGGGGATGCTGCGTCCTATTTACAAATATGCGCGCAGTGAGGAATGGCCCCATGATTTTGCCCCTCATGATGCCGGGCGTTATCCGGTTTTGGACGGGCAGCGTTACCACGGAACCGATATCAACTACCAGATGCCGGTTGAGGAATGCGGCAATATGCTGATTATTGAAGCGGCAATGGCTGTGCGTGACCGAAACGCTGACTTTGCAATGCAAAACATCGATCTTTTGGAGCAGTGGGCGACATATTTGGTGAAGCATGGTTCCGATCCAGATAATCAGCTTTGTACCGATGATTTTGCCGGTCACCTTGCCCACAACTGCAATCTGTCTCTGAAAGCGATAATGGGAATCGCCGGCTTGGCTATTATTTATGAAATCAGCGGAAACAAGACAAAGGCCGTCGAATATCTGAGGTTGGCACGGGAGATGGCAAAGGACTGGACGGTGCGTGCTCACAACGGAGACGGCAGCTACAAGCTGGCCTTTGATCGTGAGGGAACCTTCAGCATGAAATACAACATCGTTTGGGACAAGCTCTTTGGCACACAGGTGATGGCAAAAGAGGTGATTGCCTCGGAGGTGGCAAGCTATTTCAGACATATGAGACCCTATGGACTGCCACTTGATAATCGCTCCACTTATACAAAGAGTGACTGGCTTGTTTGGATAGCCACCCTTGCTAACGATCGAGAGGATTTTGAGAGATTTATAGAGCCTCTTTGGAAGGCCTATCATTTTTCGCCCTCCCGTGTTCCTATGACCGACTGGTACTTTACCGATACCTCTGTTCAGCGGGGATTCCAAAACAGGACGGTTCAGGGAGGACTCTTTATCAAGCTGCTTGAATATTACGGTTTTATGCAATATCCTGAGATTGATGCGCTGGCAAAAAGATCCTTGCAAAAAGAAAATTAAAAAAATTTCAAAAAAGTACTTTACAAATCCTCTTGGCTGTGCTATACTATATCCAAGATAATATTTGAATGTACGAATTGATTCACATGTATTAAAGTCATGTGTTCGTCACATGGCTCTAATACATGTGTTTTTTTTGATACACGAATAATATAATAATTTTTTTTTGGAGGCGTCAATACAATGACAAAAGGTACAGTTAAGTGGTTCAACGAAAGCAAAGGATTCGGCTTTATTGCCAACGATGAAGGCGGAGAGGATGTTTTCGTCCATTACTCTGGGATTATTGCGGAAGGATTTAAGACACTCAAGGAAGGCCAGAAGGTTTCCTTTGATGTTGAGCAGGATCCTAAAAATCAGAACAAGCTTCGTGCGATTAACGTACAAATTCTGTAACTGATTAAAATAATCAAAATAAAGCGAAGTCGAGCCCATGGGCTTGACTTCGCTTTTTGCGTATTCTGTTGTTTTATAGATTTTTGCATGCTATAATTAATATGGCAACCCGCAAATTTTACGCTAAAATAATGGCGAATATTTGACAGGAAAGGATTTATCGCATTGCATACGGTATTTTTTGATTTGGACGCCACCTTGCTTCCCATGAATCAGGATGAGTTTATAAGGTCATACATAAGCCGACTAAAAGGGGTAATGGCGGATCTTATAGATCCCCCCGGTCATTTTGAATCCGCCCTTGAAAAGAGCATTATGGCGCTTTTGAGAAATGATGGCGTCATGTCAAATAAAGACCGGTTTTTTAAAACCTTTACCCATATTACAGGTCTGGAATTTGCTGTGATTGAAAAGACGATCCACAGTTTTTATCAAAATGAGTACAGTAGTCTTGACGGTATTTTCGAGCCTGACCCGCATGCGGTAGCCTGTGTGAAAGCCTTAAGGAAAAAGGGATATATGACAGTACTTGCGACAAATCCCCTTTATCCGAGGATGGCTACATTGATGCGGTTGTCTTGGGCCGGACTTGAGCCGGAGGATTTCGATTATATATCAACCTATGAGAATTCCAGTTATTGCAAGCCGAATCTTAAATATTATGAAGAAATTTTGCAGAGAATAGACAGGAAAGCGACCGATTGCCTAATGGTCGGTAATGATGTCATAGATGATATGTGCGTGTCTGCAATAGGTATGGAGACCTTTTTGCTTGACACCTATTTAATTAATGGCGACAAGGAGGATTTGACCCGTTTTCCTTCGGGAAATTCTGTGGATCTTCTGAAATATATTGACAGCCTGCCCAATTTGAAAGGCAGGAAAAAAGACGAAATTATTTATTGAAAAAAAGTCTAAACCTACTTGACAGACAGAAATATATATATTATTATAATATCGTTAGTTGAAGCTGACATAATACTGAAGGGTGTCTTTATCCAAGGATTGCGGCTTCGGTTAAATATAAGAACTTGAAAAAGGAGGCTTGCTGTACAACCGCCTGATATATTTTTATATGTCGGCGGGAGATTCTACAAGCAAGGAAGAGACAATGAACAAATACGTATGTACAGTCTGTGGCTTTATTTATGATGAAGAAGAAGGAGATCTCGATAGTGATATAGAACCGGGTACCCTCTGGGAGGAGGTTCCTGACGAATATGTCTGCCCTATGTGCGGCGTTGGCAAGGAATTCTTCGAGCTTGACGAAGAGACAGATTTGACACTCGATGACGAATAAGACACTTGTGGCGCGGGAGGGATTATTCCCGCGCCACTTTTTTAAGTAAAAGCTTTCAAGATTTGAGATTTTTGCCGGTTGTTTTAGGCTTTTTGGGTACGTGACGAATATTTTGAGATAAAAGAAAGGACGAAAAATGCAGACGGTTAAGCTAAAGGAAGGACTTTACTGGAACGGAATCATAGACAAGGATCTTCGTGTTTTTGATATTATCATGGAGACCGAATTCGGTACCACCTACAATTCGTATCTCTTGGTCGGGAGCGAGAGGACAGCCCTGGTTGAGGCGGCAAAGGCGCCCTTTACAGATGCATATATCGAGATGGTTTCAAAGCTTACCGACCTTAAAAAGATTGATTATATCATTGTAAATCACACCGAGCCCGATCATACAGGCTCTATTGAACGGATGCTTGATATTAATCCCGACTTAACGATTATGGGGACAATGGGGGCTGTCGGATTTTTGAAGAAGATTGTCAATCGCCCCTTTAAGAGCATTATCGCTAAGGAAAATGACACGCTTTCTCTGGGGGATCGGACGCTGCAGTTTATGATTCTGCCGAATTTGCATTGGCCGGATACCATGTTTACCTATCTTATTGAGGATAAGGTGCTATTTCCCTGTGATGCTTTTGGCGCCCACTATGCTCATGACGGGGTGCTTAGAAGCGCGCTAACAGATGTTAAAGACTATATGGGTGCGGTTAAATATTATTTTGATAATATTATTGCACCATTTAAAAATCCCTTTATGACACGGGCGCTGGATCGTATCAAGGATCTTGAGATTTCCATGATATGTACCGGTCACGGTCCGGTTCTAGATACCGGTTTTGAGGATGTTATCAATGCCTATAAGGATTGGTGCAGTGATAAAAAGTCCGGTAATAAAAAGACGGTGGTCATACCCTATGTCAGCGCCTATGGCTACACCGCGGAGTTGGCCGCTGAAATTGCACGGGGGATCCGGGACAGCGGGGATATCGATGTCCGCTGTTATGATCTGGTGAGCGCCGATATAGCCGCGGTGATGGAGGACCTTTCAATGGCGGATGGTCTGCTCTTCGGCACGCCGACCATACTGGGGGACGCCTTAAAGCCGATTTGGGACATTACCACCTCAATGTGTGTTCCGGTCTACAGCGGTCGATTGGCAAGCGCTTTTGGCAACTACGGCTGGAGCGGCGAGGGTGTTCCTCATATCATAGAACGCTTAAAACAACTGAAATTAAATGTTGTTGACGGCTATCGTGTTCGATTTAAGCCAAATCCGGATGAGCTTGAGGGCGCCTATGCCTTTGGCAGGGACTTTGCCCGTATTCTACTGAAAAAGTAAGGCAACAGCAAAAAAGCAGTCTGATTCTCTTGTGTCAGACTGCTTTTTTAATAGCAAATGATTGAATTAAGTAAGGGTTGTGGCGGCCTGCTTCTTTTTTAGGAGGCGATGGGGGAAAAAGGAGTAATACGCCTCAAGAACGGCACAGTATTTATCAACCATGCACACGATAAATGCCTCCCGATTGGTTGGCGGGGTGATGGTAAGAGGCCACATATGGCGCTTGATAATGGATTCTTCTTTTTTGCTTAGATTAAAGAAGCGGCGGGCGTTTTGGAGAGCGGTTTTCGGATGCCGCAGGGTATGGAATTTTACCGTCTTTTCTTCTGAGCGATTGTAATGAAAAAGATCGTGCAACAGGGCGCCGCGGGCGGCAGCGCGATAATCAAGACCGAGGCGGCGGCAGAGCAGATAGCTTAAAAAGGATACGCTTATGACATGCTGCAATCTGTTTACCGACATATGGTGCATATACTCGGACAGATTCTGAACCTGTACATGATCGAGAATATCGGACACACAGTCGCTAAACAGAATGCCGTCTATGCTTTTATCAATATCAAAGGATTGTATGTATTTAAAAAACAGTTTGTTCATATTTCATCCGTTTCTGCAAGAAAATTAATCGATGGTTAGTTTGGCGTATGCTGACTATTATTATAACACGGCAAGCACCAAATATCAATGCTATTAATTTGGGAAATAAAGTTGAGTCCTGTCGATATTATTTAAACTGCTCAGAAAAAACGCATCAGTCATAAAAATGTTGTTTCCGGCAAAGAGCCTCCTCTGCCGGAAACTGATATATACGATTGCTGCCTTCTTTGAAAAATCAGAGAAGATCGTCGGACATACTGAGATAGCGGTTAACCTTTTCGGCGGCAGAATCCCCCGATTTGGCGCTGACGAGGAAATACATCTTGATCTTCGGCTCAGTGCCCGAGGGACGGATGACCGCAACGTCACCGTCGGCAAGCTTGTAATAAAGCACATCCGATTCGGGTAGATTGGTGGGTTTCGATATTCCCGATTCAAGATCGGTGATGGTGCCGGCAAGATAATCTCCGATAGCTGTAACCTTGTTGCCGCCGATAAATTTTGGCGGGTTTTGGCGCAGGTTTTTCATAATTTCGACACGCCTTTTGATTCCGTCAAGTCCTTCCATATAGATGTCACGAGCTCCCTCCATAAAGTAGCCGTATTCACGATAGATGTTGTCAAGGGCATCCCATAAGGTCATGCCGAGGGATTTGTAATGAGCTGTCATCTCGACGATTAGCATAGCAGCACAGACGCCGTCCTTGTCCCGGGCATAGCTGCCGCTGAGATAGCCGTAGCTTTCCTCAAACCCGAATACATAGCCGAAATTCCCCTCGGCCTCGCATTTTTTTATTACCTCACCGATATATTTGAAGCCGGTAAGGACGTTGTATTGCTTGATACCATGTCTGCGGCAGATCTCTGTTGCAAGCTCGGTTGTCACAATTGTCTTAATGGCATAGGCGTTATCGGGCAGCTCCCCTCTTTTCTTCCTTGTGGAGAGGATATATTCGAGCAGAAGCACCCCCATTTGATTGCCGCTTATGGCGGCAAAGTCACCGTCGGAGCGGCGGCTGACGGTACCGATACGGTCCGAATCGGGGTCGGTGGCAATGACAAGATCGCTCCCCACTTTTCTTGCAACTTCGATCCCCAGCTTAAATACCTCGGGCAGCTCGGGATTAGGCTTTTCTACGGTGGGGAAGTTGCCGTCGGGTATCATTTGCTCATCAACGGTGTAAAGATGCTTAAGACCTGTCCTGTGCAGCAGGTCAGGCACCAGCCTATATCCGGCTCCGTGCAAGGGGGTGTATACAATTTTCAGCTCGTCGGCAACGGCGGGGACGGCATCCGGATTGATTCTCTGTAAAAGCAAGGTCTCAATGTAGGCGTCATCAATTTCATTGCCGATTATTTTGACTTTGCCTGCCTTTTTGGCTGTATTAAAGTCGATACGTTTGACATCCTCGAAAATATCGATAGAAGCGATGAAATCGGATACCGTATGGGCATGGTCGGGGGGAAGCTGAGCGCCGTCCTCCCAATATGCCTTGTATCCGTTGTACTCCTTCGGGTTGTGGGATGCTGTAATGTTGATGCCGGCAAGACAACCGAGGCGGCGAATGGCAAAGGACACCTCCGGGGTTGGACGAATGTCGTTGAACAGATGAACAGGAATGTTGTTTGCCGCCAGAACCTCGGCGACGGTTTTTGCAAAAAGGGCGGAATTATTTCTGCTGTCATAGCCGATGACAACACCCCGATGGGCATCCTTCTCCTTATTTATAAGGTTGGCAAAGCCCTGTGTGGCATGTGCTACGGTATAGACATTCATGCAGTTGGTACCGGCCTTCATAATGCCCCGTAGCCCGCCGGTGCCAAATTCCAGATTAGAGAGAAATCTGAATTTGATTTCATCGGGATCATCCTTAATTGAAAGAAGCTCGGCGCGGCTTTCAGGATCCAGCTTTGATGAATTCAGCCATTTTTCATATTGTAGTTTAGCGTTGTCAGCTTTTTGTATTGGCATAGGCGTCCTCGTTTAATTGTAATTTTTAATACCGTGAAATGGTAGAATTATATAGATGTTATGAAAAAGTCTGGTTTGAAATAGTATATCCCGAATATTCCTTGTAATAGCCTATCGGGATATAGTAGGGTGCCCAAATTGACAAAAAGGCAAGGAAGCAGACAAGATCGGCCTTGTCGGTGCAAAAGATGAGACTGTAGGTGAAATCGCTGTCGGTATAGCTGAGGGGAAGCGAATCGACCCGCCGCAGGACAAGACCGAGAGCCGCAGCGGCGGTCATGATGTCGTTTAGCGAGAGGGTGTTGCCGGGGAGAATGCGGATCTCAAGAAAGGTATAATCGGGTTTTTGGGTAGTTGGGGAGATATGATTTAACAAAGACCGCCTGCAGAGGGCAAATCTTGTGACGGTATTGTCATCTGACCCGGTAACATTGAAGACAAGGGGAATCTTGAGATCATACTTGTCGATTAAGGCATAGAAGCTGAACAGCTTGCCGTCGACGGTATTTTCTATTGGAAGAATGCAGAATTCGCTCCGCCCGCTGTAAACCTCGTCGCAGGAAAGCTCATAGCTGTGGACATAGGAGGAGGACAGGTTCTTTATGCGGGAGGCGGCGGCTGTGTAGGTTGTTTCGGTATACGCGTTTTGGACATAGGATACGCGACCGAGGGCGTCAGGATCAAGGGAGTCTGCCACCTCGAAAAAAATGTAAGGGTCGGGATAGACTCCTTCCATTTCGGCAAGCGCAAAAATCAGCTCGCGGCAGAGCTGCACCCTTGAGAGAACATCTACCCTGCTGTAGAGACTTGTGAGAATTTCGGCGTTCGATTTGAGGGTGAATTTTTGCCGTAGCTTTGTTGGAGAGAGGGCTGCCTCAAGTCTTTCACGAAGAGGCTCCCCATCTCGCAAATCATGGATAGACAGCCTTTGGCTGTCAGTGTCAGCGAAAACCTGTGCGCGCGCCAGCTCACGCAGATAGGCTAGTCTAATCTCAAAAAGTGCGCTCTGCTTCTCGTCGGCGGTCAGCTTGCGTTGGCTGAGCAATGCCAGCCGGTAAATCTGACCGGCGATCATCTTTTCCTTATCATCAGGATTGCTGCCGGCGTCAGACAGCTTTTTTATCAATGGATTGTTGGTGTTGACAATCAGGGTTAATTCGGAGGGGAAGGGGGAGGACATACCGGAGGGGGAATAGAACTTCATCATATCCTCCATACGGCGGGACTCCTCTGAAATGTTGAGCACTGCCGGGATTGATGCATCCTTGAGGGGCTCTGCCCGAACCTGCAGCTTGTCGTTTTGGCTGACCTCTCTGAAGATGGCTTCCAGCGATTCGCTTTCCTCGGCCTCGCCGTCACCTTTGAGAGCGCCGGCAATATCGGTATCTATGCGCATGAATTTTAGACCGTCATTATATCTCTCAAGTATGCCGATAAACTGGGTGTCGATGATTTTGTCAAAGACTGCAACCTTAATGTCCTGTGCGGCAAAAAGGGAAATATATTGCGCCTGAGTTTGCTTATCGGTGGTGTAGTAAACAATGTTTTCATGCTTGTCTTTAGCCGATTCAAGGTATTCGTCAATGGTCAGATAGCCGCCACCTGCATCGGAGAACAAAATTGAGCCGCGAACACGGTCATAAAACTTTTTGTCGCTCATGCAAGCATATTCTACAAAAATTTTGATATCGTTCCAGAGGTTTTCATAGGCTGACCGGTCCTGATTAAACATGGCATTAAGCTTGTCAGCTACCTTTTTTGAGATGTGGGTTGAGATCTTTGAGACATATCCGCTGTTCTGCAGATAGCTGCGGGAGACATTGAGGGGAAGCTCCGGACAGTCAAGCACACCGCGGAGCATCAAAAGATACTCAGGGATAATTTCCTTTATATTATCTGCAACAAAGACCTGATTATAATAGAGCTTAACCTGCCCCTCCATGCTCTCATACTCATTAGAAAGACGGGGGAAGTAGAGAATCCCTTTGAAATTAAGGGGGTAGTCTGCGTTGATATGGATATAAAAGAGGGGTTCCCGATAGTCGTTAAATACCTTGCGATAAAACTCCTTGTAAGCCTCGTCGGTGCACTCGGAGGCGGGCTTCAGCCAAAGGGGATGAGTGTCGTTGACCGGTGTCGGCTCTTTTGGTTCTTCCTTTGCATCTTTATCTGGCTTTTCCTCCTTCTCTTCGTTGACAAAATATATTTCAACCGGCATGAAGGAGCAGTAACGGTTCAATATTTCACGCAGACGATACTCGCTCAGATATTCCTCGCCTTCGTCGCCTAAATGCATTACAACCGAGGTTCCCCGCGGGGTATCAGGATCGGCCTCATGAATCTCATATTCCCCGGTGTCAAGGCAGGACCACTTCACCGGTGGGGCGTCGGTGTAGGATTTGGTGATGATATCAACCGTTTCGCTCACCATAAAGGAGGAATAAAATCCAAGTCCGAAGTGCCCTATGATGCCGCTCTGTGCCGATGCCTTATCCTCACCCTCATATTTTTGAATAAACTCAAGGGCGCCGGAGAGGGCGATGTTGCAGATATAGCGTTGAAGCTCCTCCTCGCTCATTCCGATGCCGTTGTCGGTAACGGTGATGGTACGTGCCGTTTTGTTGAGGCTTACCGTTATTCTGAAGTCGGTATCCTCGATATTTTTTGCCTCACCAAGGGAGATAAGGCGTTTTAGCTTAGTGACAGCATCGGCGGCGTTAGAGACAATCTCACGCAAGAAGATATCTTTTTCCGAATAAAGCCACTTCTTGATAATCGGAAAGATATGTTCGGTTTCAACCGAAATTCCGCCTTTTTTCCTGATTGATTCGCTTGTCATAACAAACCTCCAATTTTCTAAAATTGTTTGACATTTTGTTGAAATTAATATATAATTAGGTTGTAGAAGATTTGGCTTAGGAAGGAGAAGAGATGAAAAAACTATATAGATCCAGAACTGAAAAAATGATATTCGGTGTGTGCGGCGGTATTGGTGAATATTTCAACGTTGACCCGAACGTGGTCCGTATTGGCGCCATTCTTTGCGGATGTGCGGGCTTTGGTCTGATTGCATATTTTGTATGCGCTTTAATAGTTCCTGAGCAGCCTGTTGTATAAAACAAAAATATTCTGACCCTTGCGGATCAGTCAATCAATAACAGGGACGGCATTTTGCCGTCTCTGTTATTATATCAAATATTATGGGGCGTCTCAATATATTTTATATAAATTTAACTGATTATCCAAATTATCACCGATTTTACTTTACTTTTAGCCGCAGAACGGTATCGGGATCAATCTCCGCAAGGGCGGTATGATAGCCGCTGTAGGTGACATAGCCGGGTTTTGATCCGGGGGGCTTTTTGATATTTTTGACCCTTGTGTAATCCACCGGTACGGCCGCCGATACGGTAGACGTACCGGTGGCGCTTGAATAATATGCGGCGATTTTTGCCGCCTGGGTGTAGTCAAGGGCGGAGGGCTCATCCCCCCCGCAGAACATGACAACATGGGAGCCCGGCCTGTTTTTCACGTGAAACCAGAGGTCGGATTTCGATGCTAATTTGAAGGTGATATAGTCGTTTTGAAGATTGTTTTTTCCGCATAAGACGCGATACCCGCCATCGGTACGGAATTCAGCCGGCTTTGGCGGCGCTTTTTTTTCTGTGCGGTAATTTTTCATTTTTGACGCATAGCCGCTGTTGTAGAGCTCCTCACGAATCTCGGAAAGATCGCTTTCTGATTCGGTTCGGGCTACACTGTCAAGAACGCTGTTTATATAGTCAAGCTCTCTTTTTGCCAGAGCCATCTGTTCTGTCAGGGTAATTTGCGCAGTCTTTGCCTTGTTGTATTTTTTATACATTTTTTGAGCATTTTGTGCGGGGGTGAGGCGAATGTCAAGGGGGAGGGTCACCTCCCTCATATCTTCACTGTAATAGTCGGTCACAAGGGCGACGCTCATCCCCTTTTTCAGCCGATGCATATTGGCGGTGATGAGATCTCCCCATCTTTTGTATTTTTGGTGTTCGGCACAGGCAATAAGCTCGGCCTGCTGCAGCTCAAGCTTGCGCTCAAGCCTTGCCCTTGCATTATTCAGCAACCTTATTATATCGGCTGCCTGCTGACGTATGCGCAGGGCGTTTTCCCGACCGGCATAGAAAAGGTCAAGCAGCTCGCAAAAGTCACTTAAGGGGCGTATAGCGACACTTTTATCGGTGCCGTACTGCCGAATATCGGTAAAGCAAAAATCAATGGGAGCGCCTTTGTCATCGCTTATCAGCGTCGGTCTGAACAGGGCATTTCGGATTTTTGTCATCAGTCCACTGAACTGATCCCACAAGCGCTGAGGGGTGATCTCCCACAGCATGGCATCCGTTCTGCCGGTACAGCGGTGGACAACCTCCCGCGCCACAAGGGAGGAGATTCCCATGTAGGTGTCAAGAATAAATCTTGTTGCCGGTCTGTCGGTGCCGAATCGATTATAGGAAAGTGAAAAACCGTCAAAATCCTCCAAAAGAGGATTCTTTTTATTCTGAGAGGGGGGAAGCTCGTAGAGCATACCGGGCAAAACCTGCCTCAGGCGGCTGGTAGTGAAATCAACAGCGCGCAGAGCGGACAAGATTTTTTTGTTCTCGTCAAGCAAAATAATATTACTGTATTTGCCCATGATTTCCGCAATCAGATATTTTTCCGAAATGAACCCCATCTCATCCCGTGCCGAGAATTTAAGCTCGGCGACTCGTTCAAACCCGAGCTGAGTTGCGGAAAGCAAGCGAGCCCCCGACAAATGCTTTCGCAATAGAATGCAAAACATAGGGGGGGAGGCGGGGTTTTCTTTAATTATCCGGGTAAAGCCTATTTTCGGGTTGTTGGCTCCGCCGTTTACCGATAAGCGAAGGGTGCCTGTGCGGCTGTGCAGTAAGAATACAGCCTCGTCTCGGGTAGGCTGGTGTATTTTATCCACCCTTGCGCCAATCGCCTTTTCGTTGATTTCGTGAATTACGGCCGAGAGCATTCCTGCGTCAAATGCCACTTGTTTTTTTCCTTCCGATATAATAGTATTGTTTTTCAATCTCGGAAAAACCGACGCTTTTTGCCATGCTCTGCCCATACTCGTCTTCGGCAGGGCAGGTGTATTCAACTCCCTGTCCGTTTTGACAGATGAAGAGAGCAAGAGCTGCCATCGATGAGACGTCATATCCCTGATTGCGATATTCGGGCAGTGTTTCAACCTCGATGGCGATTCTGTCCGGGAGGGTTTTGTCATATCTTGCACTGGTGGCGGCATAGGAAACAAGCTCGCCCTTCTTTAGGACACCGACATACAGGCGGCCGTCCCCGTGGTAGTAGATATCCTCCTCTTCTCCGCTGTCCCCAAAGATGCGGAAATCAGGGTCATGATCGATAAAATCGGTTTCAGGCAATATGGCATTGGTATTGATTTTTCCCGGATCATCAACGGCATAACAGTAATGAAGCCGCTTTTGTTCGTCATCTTCGTACCCCCACTTTTCCATATAAGGGGCAAGGGCGGATTTTAACCATCCGTAAGCCTCTTCTGAAAAAGGATTATCGGCGAACAAGGCGGCAAATTCCCGGGCGATCGGTTCAACGGAGGGGAAGGCTGTGACAACCATCTCTCCGGCGTTTGATTTTTTAAATTCGAGAGGAATAATAGTATCCCATTCTTCTTCAAAAACGAAGGATTCGGTTTCATCGGCTAAAAAAATCATAACAAGCTCCTTAATTTGAAATCGTCGGGAGGTTTTGGCGAAAAACAGGGTCTAATTAAGGTAATTTAAAATTTCATCCAAAGAGCTGATAGCCGGCACGCCGCACAGGCGCAGCCGATCTGAGGAATGATGTCCATGAGAGATTAGAATGCAGTCAAAGCCGGCATATTGCGCAACCTCACAGTCGTGGACGGTATCTCCTACCATCAGCGCCCGCAGATTCTTACGATTCATTGCCCATTCTTTCGCCATTTCAGCCTTGCTGTGGGCGTAGATGTTGTCAAGACCGAGGATTTCGCTGAAGTAGCAATCGATATTAAGGGCTCTCAGCTGCTTGTTGAGCATTGCCGATTCGGTAGCCGAGAGGATAACCTGCTCAAGACCGGCATCGTTGATCTTTTCCAGCACCTCAACGGCGCCGGGGTAGAGGGAGATGTCCTTTTCCCGGATCAGATACTGCTCAACCCATTCCACCGCAAGCACCTCGTAGCTTTCGGACTCAAAATCAAAACCGAGTTTACGGTAATATTCTTTTACAGGAAAGCAAAAGACTTTTCTGTATTCCTCGGCTGATTGCAGGGTTTTTAATCTTCTTTTTTCAAGTAGGTGATTGACCGTTTCTATTCCGATTTTAACGTCGTTAAGAAGAGTCCCGTTAAAATCCCATATGATATGTGTATATTTCATCAAAGGTTCCTTTATGATGATAATGCCTCCTCGGTTACAGAATCGCAGAAGCAATTGAAAAGTAAATCAAAAGGGAGAGTGCATCTACAAAGGTGGTGATGAGGGGGGCGGCCATGATGGCTGGGTCAGCTCCCAGCGCTTTTGCCAGAATCGGGAGTATTCCCCCGATGGCGTTCGCTATCAGAACGGTTCCCAGCATAGTCAGGGTAACTACTATTGTCACCCCCAACTGACCGGGATACATTATCAGCAGGCGGACAAAGTTGACGATACAAAGGGTAGAGCCGACAATCAGGCTGATGCTTGTCTCTTTGAACAAAACCTTATACCAGTCTTTGAGGGCTATCTCCCTGAGCGCGATGCCACGGATTGCCATGGTAGAACTTTGGGAGCCTGCGTTTCCCCCTGTTCCGGTGATCATCGGAATGAAGGAAACAAGAAGGGGAACCGCCGAAAATGCGGCCTCGTATTTTTCGAGGATTACACTTGTGATCATCGAGGAGATCATCAGCAAAAGCAACCAAAGAGCACGACTCTTTGCCAAGGAGAGGATGCCGGTTTTCATGTAGGATTCGCTAAGAGGGGTGATGGCCGCCATTTTGGAGAAGTCTTCGGTCGCCTCCTCCTCGATAACGTCGATAGCGTCGTCAAAGGTAACAATGCCTACAAGCCGGCGCTCGGCATCAACAATAGGCAGGGCAAGAAAGTTGTATCGGGTAAGCTTGCGAACCGTTTCCTCCCGGTCGTCAAAGGTGCCGGAGAAAATGACGTCGGTGTTCATGATTTCTTTAAGAGGCTGATCCGGTCTTGCAAACAGAAGATCACGAAAGGTGACCACACCCTCAAGCTTGCGTGTTGCATCAATGACATAGCAGACATAGACCGTCTCCTTATCAAGTCCGGTCTCTCTGATATGGGCGATGGCTTGCTCGACGGTCATCGTTTTTCTTAAATCGATGAATTCTGCCGTCATAATACTGCCGGCAGAATCCTCGGGATATTTTAAAAATTGATTAAGCAGGGCGCGAGTTTCGGGATTGGCTGCCTTGAGGCAACGCTTGACGATGCTTGCAGGCATTTCCTCAAGCATATCGACGGCATCGTCCACATACAGCTCTTCTATAATATGGGCAAGCTCTGTATCGGTGGCCATATTAACAATATGGGACTTGGATTCTTGAGAGAGCTCGGAAAAAATTTCAGCCGAAATGTCTTTTTTAAGCGTTCGGAAGACAAGGAGTAATTGCGTGTTGTCGAGGGTATCAAGGAATTCTGCAATATCGACGGCATTCATGCTGTCAAGCGCATTGATCAGTGCGTGAAACCTTTTTTCTTTGACTAGAGTCAGCAACGTGTCAAAGCTTGCGTTCATAAAAGGTCACCTCCTGTCAAGGTTAGCGCAGGCGATGCCTCTGTCAGCCCTGCACACTATAGTTGGGTGCTTCCTTTGTTATATTGATGTCATGGGGATGGGATTCACGAAGACCGGCAGAGGTGATTCTGATGAATTTTCCGTCCCGCTTAAGGGTTAGGATATTTTCGGTGCCGCAGTAGCCCATTCCTGCACGAAGACCGCCTATAAGCTGGTAGATGGTATCGGCGATGGGTCCTTTGTAAGGAACACGACCCTCCACTCCTTCGGGAACCAGCTTTTGGTTGTTGTCTTGGAAATAGCGGTCCTTTGAGCCCTTTTCCATAGCGGCAAGGGAGCCCATGCCGCGGTAGACCTTAAAGCGGCGTCCCTGGAAAATTTCACTTTCGCCGGGGCTTTCCTCACAGCCGGCGAAAAGGGAGCCGATCATAACCACGTCGGCGCCGGCGGCAATGGCCTTTGTTATGTCGCCGCTGTATTTGATCCCCCCGTCGGCAATGACCGGTACATCATACTTTGCAGCCACTTCGGCGGCATTCATAATTGCGGTAACCTGGGGAACGCCGATGCCGGCCACAACACGGGTTGTACAGATCGAGCCGGGACCTATTCCGATTTTAATACTGTCTGCCCCTGCGGAAATGAGATCATAGGCGGCGCCGGAGGTGGCGATATTTCCTGCTATAATCTGGCTGTCAGGATATGCGGATTTTATCTTATAGAGACAATCTAAGATGTTTTTAGAGTGACCATGGGCAGAGTCGAGAACTAAAAAGTCGGCACCCACAGCTAAAAGTGCGCCTGCACGCTCAACAACATCGGCTGTCACGCCGATGGCCGCACCACATAGGAGGCGACCGCTGCTATCCTTTGCGGAGTTGGGGTAGGTGGCGGCCTTTTCGATATCTTTGATGGTAATAAGCCCGCGCAAGATGAAATTATCATCAACAAGGGGGAGCTTTTCGATTTTATGTTTTCTTAAGATCTTTTGTGCCTCGGCAAGGGTTGTCCCTTCGGGGGCGGTGACAAGGTTATCCTTTGTCATAACCTCTGAGATGGGCATATTATAGTGCTCGAGAAAGCGGATATCCCTGTTGGTGATGATACCTACCAGCCGGCGCCCCTCATCACAGATCGGTACGCCCGAAATTTTGAAACGGCGCATAAGATTGTTTGCCTCATAGACATAGTTGTCCGGTGAGAGGAAAAAGGGATTGATAATAACCCCGCTTTCGTTACGCTTTACTCTCTCAACCTCGTCTACCTGACGCTCGATGGACATATTCTTATGGATGGTGCCAACACCGCCTTCGCGTGCTATGGAGATAGCAAGATTTGACTCTGTAACGGTGTCCATGGCGGCGCTTATGATCGGAATGTTCAATTTGATTTTCTTTGTTAATTTCGTTTCGAGATTAACCTGTGAGGGAACAATACTGCTTTTTGCAGGAATCAAAAGCACATCATCAAAAGTGAGTCCTTCATCAATAATTTTGTTTTTCGGGCAGTAATCCTTGATCATACGACTCTCCTTAATTTTACCTTATAATATAGCGTATCTTTTTTTATATTGAATTATTATATCAGAAATACTATGCAAATGTCAATCATTCAGCGGAAAACTACTGTGTTAAATCAAAAAAAGGGTGTTCTGTACCACAGTGAGGGATAATAAGATAAGGGGGAGGGGGGCTGTTTGATAATAATATATCCCCCTTTGGGGCGTTCACACAGGGATTTATGAAAAGATTGTGTGACAGCTTCAAGCGGGGTAAAAAGACCACACTTAAGGTAAAACTGTCTTAAGTGTGGTCTACTTTATTTATGCCATCCTGTTATGTCCAGTCATGGCTTGGTCAATTATATGGTTAAACACGTTACTGCTCTAATTCTTTAGAGAGCACTCATTTTATGTACCGTTGTTCTTCCTCAAATAGATGTTCCGTCACAAGAAGCTTTTCACAGAAATCATCATTCTGAGAACCACCAGCTATATTCGTCGATGATGTTACGGAAACGCTCCGCAAACTGTGTTCGGGTAACATTTCGGCGCAGCATTTTTCCGTTTTTCCTCTCTGCCCTATGTCACAAGCATTTGAATGTTAGCTTCCTTAACATACTGAGCTTTTGCATTGGGTTCTGCAGATTCCGCATCTACAACAAGGTACTTTTGCTCGTCTTCATCAACTGATACGATATAGACGGTTTTTCCATTTTTCAAAA
>JAAYQM010000028.1 GCA_012519315.1 Clostridiales bacterium
GCCGCCAATGGCATTTCCGGATTTGAAAGCGCCTTTGGACTAAGCTACACCTATCTTGTCGAATCGGATCACCTCTCCTTTACCGAACTGATACGAAAATTGTCTGCAAATCCTCGCAAGCTTTTCAACCTGCCGGGAGGACTGAAAGAGGGGAGTGTCGCCGACATCACCATCACCGATCTGACAAGATAGGTGTAGCTTAGTCCAAAGGCGCTTTCAAATCCGGAAATGCCATTGGCGGCAAGCTCAAACTCTACCCTTTTTTCATCCTGATGATGAGGGGCGTGGTCGGTGGCGATGATGTCAATGGTTCCGTCTTTTAGCCCTTCGATTATGGCATGTACGTCCTCCTCCTCCCGCAGGGGCGGGTTGACCTTTGCATTGGTATTAAACCCGAGCACCGCATTGTCTGTTAGGGTGAAATAATGGGGACAGGTTTCGCAGGTGACCGAGACGCCGCGTTTTTTTGCCTGCCGAATCAGCTCCACCGAAAGGCGGGTGCTGACGTGGGCAATATGAACAGGCAGACCGGTGTATTCGGCAAGTATCAGCTCTCGGGAGACCATACTTTCTTCAGCGGCACGAGGAATCCCGCGAAGCCCCAAGCAGGTGGAGTTGAAGCCCTCGTTCATGCTTCCTCCTTCGGCCAGATCCAGATCCTCGCAGTGAGAGATTACCGGCATATCAAAACCGGAGGCATAAAGCATAGCCTTTTTCATAAGGGAGGCGGACATGACGGGTCTGCCGTCGTCAGAGATGGCAACGGCGCCGGCATTTTTCATATCGCCGATTTCCGCAAGCTCCTTGCCTTGCAAGCTTTTTGTTATGGCGCCGATCGGGAGAACCTTAACAGCTCCCCGTGTTCGTGCGGCATCAAGAATATAAGAGATAACCGCGCTGTTGTCTGCCACAGGGAGGGTATTTGGCATACAGGCTACCGCGGTAAAGCCTCCCTTAGCCGCCGCGCGGGTGCCGCTTTCTATATCTTCTTTATATTCCTGTCCGGGTTCACGCAGGTGGCAATGAGCGTCTACAAGGCCGGGGATGGCGCAAAGTCCATCGCCTTCGATGACAAGATCAAAGGCGTCCGATTTTATAGAATTGGCCGGTGCGATTTTTTTGATTAGGTTGTTTTCGATAACAAGATCAACTTTTGAATTCAGATTGTCCGGATCAACCGCATGAATATTTCTTATCAGTATCATAGGATATCCTTTCGACCGGTTATATTGTGGCATAGCGTGTCGGACGGGCGCCGGACAGAAGATAGAGAATGGCCATGCGGACTGCGACGCCGTTTGTGACCTGCTCCTCGATGACCGAATGCTCGCCGTCTATTAAAACAGAGGTCAACTCAAGTCCCCGGTTGACGGGACCCGGGTGCATAACAATGCAGTCCGGTTTTGCAAGCTTGAGTATGCGATCGTCGACACCGAAAAATTTGGCGTATTCCCGCTCGGTGGGGAAAAGTCCGCTTTTTTGTCTTTCCAGTTGAATACGCAGCCCCATTATAACATCGGAACCATAGGCGGCATCTTCGGGCGTTTTTGCAATTTTCGCCCCCGTTTTTTCTATATCCACCGGAAGCAGTGTCGAGGGAGCGGAGAGCACAACTTCAGCTCCCATTTTTGCAAGTCCCCAGATATTGCTGCGGGCTACACGACTATGTAAAATGTCCCCAATAATGGCGACCTTCAGACCTTTTAAGCTTCCCTTATAAGCAAGAATGGTAAACATATCGAGCAGCGCTTGGGTCGGATGCTCGTTCATGCCGTCGCCGCCGTTTATTACCGAGCAGGAAAGGTTCTTTGCCAGCAGGTGGGGAGCGCCTGCTAAGGGATGGCGGATAATAATAATGTCGGTGCCCATCCGCTCAATAGTGCGCCCGGTATCGATCAATGTTTCCCTTTTTGCTACACTGGAGGAGGAGGCCGAGATATTGGCGGCCGCCGCACTCAGATATTTTGCCGCCAGCTCAAAGGAAAGTCTGGTTCTGGTGCTGTTTTCATAAAAAAGGGTGACAATAGATTTACCCTGCAGATGCGGCGCCTTTTTGTTTTTTGAATCGAGGATAACCTTCATATTTTTGGCGGTATCAAGGATCAGCGCGATATCTTCGTCAGGGGTCTCGCGCAGACCGAGAAGATCTTTAGAATGTAGTCTCATAGGTTGACCGTGTACTGCCTATATAGTCTATGATAAAGGCAGTAGCAATCCTTATTCAGATTTTAATTTTAGATGTTTTATTCGTTAATGGTGACAACCTCGGTGTTATCTACCTCGGTGAGGTTGACACAGATTCGTTCGCTACGGCTGGTGGGAACGTTTTTGCCTACGAAATCGGGGCGAATCGGCAGCTCCCGCAGACCGCGATCAACAAGCACAGCCAGCTGAACCGACCTTGGTCGCCCCAGATCGAACAGCGCATCAATTGCCGCGCGTACAGTTCTGCCGGTATAGATGACGTCATCCACAAGAACTATCGTAACATCATCAATGGTAAAGTCGATTTTTGTCCCGTTGAGTACCGGATGTGCATTCAAAAGACTTAAATCATCGCGGTAAAAGGTGATATCCAGCTCGCCGATTTTTACATCACTTCCCTCGATTTCTTTAATCTTATCCTTAATTCGCCAGGAGAGCGGAACACCCCGTCGTTGTATGCCGATCAGCGCAATGTTGTCGGCGCCCTTATTTCGCTCAAGAATCTCATGTGAGATGCGGGTTATGGCACGGGAGATGGCTTGTCCGTCCATTATGGTAGCCTTGACCTTTTGTTCTTTGTTCTGCATCATTTCACCTCGTTTGGTATAAGATCCGAAAAAAATAGAAACCGTTCACACCGAAATATGAGTGTGAGACGGTTTCAAAAAACCACAAATATACCAATATATGATACAAGGAGAATCGGCGGCAAAGACAAGGCCCCGAAAGGAGACTTGGTTACCGTAGCGACCCTTTGGCTCGTATTGAAAAATTGTAAAAATGAAAACCTTACCGTCTCACAGGAACTGTTTAAAGGTTTACACTTTTATCATTTTATCATATCAGCATAAAAATATCAAGCTGTAAATCAATGATAAAAAAATTTTATTTAGCATGCCCCTTGAAGATTAGGGCGGCAAGGTACCCAAAACACAGAGCGGCAGCCGTTCCTGCTGCAGCGGCGGTAAAGCCTCCGGTCAGCGCACCGATAAGTCCACGTTCAAGGACGGCCTCCTTGGCCCCCTTTGCAATGAGGTAGCCAAAGCCGGTCAGGGGAACGGTCGCGCCGGCGCCGGCAAGATCTATAAGAGGCTTATATAGTCCTACAGCACCTAAAATTACGCCGGCTGTGACATAGATAACAAGAATACGTGCAGGTGTAAGTTTGGTCTTGTCAATTAGGATTTGGGCAATCACACAGAGGATGCCGCCGACAAGAAATACCCAGCAGTAATCAATTAGTATTTCCATTAAATTTCAATCCTTTGTTATTTGTATTGCTGATGTGTACAAGATGTGCAATGCCTATGATGGTATTTCCCTGAGAGACGCTGGAGGGATTCATTAATGCGCCGGTTGATATGAAAAGTATATCATCAAGCTCTCCTCTGTTCATGCGGGGAAGCAGATGAGAAGCAAGAACTACGGCGCTGCAGCCGCAGCCCGATCCGCCCGCATGAGTATCCTGAGATTCGCAATCGTAAATCAACAGACCGCAGTCATTATGGTTTTGCGTAATATCATAACCGTCGGTTTTCAAAAACTCGCGGAGGATAGCGCTTCCCTCGCTGCCAAGGTCTCCTGTGATTATGGCATTGTAATCGGAGGGGGAGGTCTTGGTTTCGTTGAAAAATCTCATAAGGGTGTCTATGGCTGCCGGCGCCATGGCAGCGCCCATGTTGTTGGGGTCATCGATATTGCTGTCCACCGCGCGTCCGGGAAGCACCTCGGTTATGAAGGGACCCTGAGGATAGGCACTGAGTATAAAGGCGCCGGATCCGGTCACCGTCCATTGTGCGGTAGGCGTTCGTTGCCCGCCGTATTCGATAGGATTCCTGAATTGACGCTCGGCGGAGCAGTTATGGGAGGAGGTGACGACTGCACATCTATTTGCCATCCCGCCGGAAAGAACCATAGAGGCAAGAGTAAGCCCCTCGGAGCAGGTAGAGCAGGCTCCGAAAAGTCCGAAGAAGGGAATCTTGAAATTAACAAGACCATAGGCTGAGCTGATACATTGATTTAAAAGATCACCGGCAAACAGAAGATCGATATCCTCACTTTTCAGATTGCATTTTGAAAGAGCGAGATTCAGCGCCAATCGCTGCATTTCGCTTTCCGATTTTTCCCATGTATCCATATTGAAGGTGCCCTTATCGTCATGAAGATCAAAGCAGGAGCCTAAAGGGCCTTCAAACTCCTTTTGGCCGACAACCGAGGATGCCGCAATAATCGAAGGGGGGGCTTCCAGCTTTATAATTCCTTTTTGCATTCAACAATCCTCACACACATAATAAATAGATATAATAAATAAAGCCGTATGCCACCCCGGTTAGTATTCCGTAAAGCAAAACCGGACCGGCGACGGTAAAAATCTTGGCGCCGACGCCGAGTATCCAGCCCTCTGATTTATTATCGATGGCAGGGGAGACAACCGAATTAGCAAAGCCTGTGATGGGAACGAGGGTGCCGGCGCCCGCACGTTTTGCGATTTTGCCAAATAATCCGAGCCCGGTCAGCAGGGCTGACAGAAAAATGAGGGTTACGGCAACCCATGCGGAGGAATCCTGATGACTTAAAAGGAGTCTTCGATGATAGGCGCGGAACAGGGTTTCGCCGATGCAGCAAATAAAGCCGCCAACAAAAAAGGCCCAGATGCAATTCTTTATGATCGGGGATTTCTTCGCTCTTTTTTTGACGTATTTTTTGTAGCTTTCCTTTTCTATATTCATAGTTTTATATGATGCGGTATCACAAAAGAGTATGTGAAACCAATAAATTAAAACTGCCTCCTTTTTACAAAAATTATATTAATATCATGTACAAAAATTTAGTTTCTATTATAATTTTATCTGCCAAGTTTTAGGAAAAAGAGAATGTAATATTCTAAGAAAGCATCTGCCGGCATATTTTTTTTGCATTTTGATTATCGGGAAGCAGGGTGTAAATGACATATTTTCCGACGGTGAAAATTTCGCCAAAGCACTCGGGACAGTTTTTTTTAAGAGTCTCGAGCCTTTTTTGACACATTAAAGCAATGTCTTGAGTAGAAGCGTAGGTATAGGATTTAAAGACAGCAAATTCGATTATCTGCTGTCCCTTTGCGATAAATAGTGAAAATTCCTCAATCGCACTGAAATCAGGCATTTCTCCGTTCTGTCCGAACAGGGAGAGGGACAGATCCTTGTCTAAGTAGTATTCATCCGATTCTGCCGCATCACTGTGGCAGATTCTAATGTCGGGAAGATCGGGATAGGCTGATATGACGGCAGCTAAGACCGATTTTGTTGGTACATTGCTCTTTTTGGAGCACCCTTGAAAAAGCAGGGAGAAAAGAAGGAGCAGAGCGAGAAGAGAGATTAATTTTCTTTGATTATTTACAATGAAATTTGGCATAGCAACTTTTTCCGGCAGGCATTGATTTTGAGAGTGCATTTTTGCCCAAATGCATCATACCAAAAGCGAGCATTCAAATGACAGGTTAAAAAAGTCAGTTATTTGAAGAATAAATTAAGGCAGGTATGCTCTCATTTCACTATATACGGAAATAATTAAATTTATGAATAACAAGAGTGACAAATATCAAAAGACGGCTTGCAAGAGAATGGGCGGTTGACAATAAAGCTTTTGGACAAGAAAAAAGTGCAGCGAGAACTCGCTGCACAAAGGATAATATTTGATTTTAGGCCCGGTAGCCGAGGGTATCGCGGATAAGGTCCGGCTTGTTTGTGATAATTGCATCAACGCCCATGTCGGCCAGCTGTTTTGCCGTATCCGGATCGTCAACCGTCCAGGTATTGACAGCAATTTTACGTCTGTGGCATTCCGTAACATATTCAGGCAAAAGGAAGAGCTGTTTGTAATGGGGGTGAACGGCTTGCGCCCCAATGATTGCGGTGTAAAGCCAAGGGGCGACCATGTTGAAGAAGTAAAGGGGGGCAACGGTGATATCGGAGCGCATCTTTTGCAGCTCTGTAAGGTTGAAGTGGTTAAAGGAAGAGTAGATAATGCGATCCCTCATGCCGTACTCGTCCTCAAGAGCAAGGAGTTTTTCAAGCAAGGGTCTGCCTTCTGCCTTTATCTCGACGTTGACAATAAGATCGGTATCAGCGATAAGCCTGTAGACATCGTCAAGCCTTGGCATACGCACGCTTTTCATAGTTTCATGAAACTGGGCAGACACATCACAGGCGAGAAGCTCTGCATAGGTTTTCTGAGCGACGGGACCTGTTGATGTTTTGTTTGTGACCCTGTCAAGGGTGGTGTCATGGGTAATAACAACCTCTCCGTCGGCGCTGAGATGGACGTCAAGCTCGAACCCGTCGCTTTTCATGTCGACCGCTGCCTCAAAGGCGGGCATAGTGTTTTCAGGATAGTAGGCAGAGGCACCTCTGTGTGCCAGAACCAGGGTTTTGCCGTATAAAGGTTTTGTCATAATTTCAGTTTCGCTTTCATGAATGGTATATTATTTACGATTGTGTTTGATCGATGTCCTTTAGCAACAATTCGATTTTTGACAGATCAACGTCGAAAACCATAGAGGAGTCCTCAAGCTTCACATAGGATTTCCCTTCGTTGTCATAGCCGATATCAATCTTATATGTCAAATCAATTATAACCGATCCGGTGGAAGGATTTTGTTCGTTCGGAGATACTGTTTTTTGCCGTTTGTAGTTGATGGTGACAACAACCGGCTCATCAAGACCGTAGGGGGCAAGCTCTTCTTCGGAGGCGTCATAGTTTATGCAATTATCAAGCTTGAGGGACAGAAGAGCGGTCAGAAGGTCATTGGCTGTTTGCTCCTCAAGGGCGGTTTGCTCCTCGCTTTCGTTAACAATCTTCCATGTTTTGTCCTCGGAATCCTCGTCTTTCTCGCTGAGAAGCTGCCGTGTGCCGAGTTTTGTTGTAACAATGACCGATTCGATCTCCTTTTTATCAATTGTAGCCATTTTGTCAAGGAGAATCAGCTCATTGATGGTGTAATCAAAGAAGCTGCAGAAGATATCATTAACGGTATAAACAGCGTCGTCATCGCTTACGGCGAAATAAACCTCATTGCTGTATGGGTTTGTTTCGCCTATGGTGTAGGTGACCTTTTTGTCGTTTGAATAACTCAGCTCTACAACAAGTACCGGCTTATCCAGCCCATAATCGGAGGCATTTGTAAGTCCTTCTTCGATTTTCCGGGTTGCGCCTATGGTAGCCGATGCACTTACCATTTGATCTATAATAGTCTGCTCAAGGGGCATCTTTTCATCATCGGCGGATTTCCATTTACCATCGACCCTGATAAAGGATAGACGATCCCCCTCTTCCGTGGTATAGCTGATCGCCTCAATATCATCGGCATCTGTTTCTGTAACCATGATATAGGTTGTTTCCGCAGCGGTGGTTCTGTCAGGCGTTGAAGATGACCTTTTATTCAAAAACGAATAACCTATCAAAAGAGCGATCAAGATTACGACTAATATTATAATAGGCAGCAGTTTTTTCAAGTTAACGCTTCCTCCTCTTTGTCCAAACAACAAGACCGATTGTAATTACAGTAACCGGAATTACGGCACAGACAATGACAGTCCAGATATTTGCCTCAGCCGCATTGATTATCAAAGGGGTTATATCAAGGGAGATTGAACGAATTTTTAAGGAGTCTTCCTTCCCGCACATCCAGTTAAGGGAGTTTAATAAAAGACTGGAGTTTGCACCTGCGGTATTTGCATCTATATAATCATAGGTGAAGTAGAAAGGGGAGTAGGGATAGGAGAAGTTAGAGGAAAACCAAACAGCCTTGCCTTTTCCGGCGGTGATGGCAACGCCTAGCGCATAGGTACCTGTCTCATAGGTTTCCTCCTCGTCGGTTGTCTTCTCAGGCTCTGTGTAAAGATAGGCCTTGTTCGATGTTGAGAGAAGGGTGGTGACCGATACCCCCTCCGGTAGAGTTTCAGACACGGTTATGCCTTGTGCATAGGGCATAAGAATCGTTCTTTTGGCATCAATGATGGGGGTGGTGATGGGGTGGGATTTTAATGTCGGGAACAGGAAGTAATCTATGTTCGGTACATGGTGAGATGCATCCTTTTCTATGACAACTCCGTTATTTCCGGTGGTACCGTATGTCTCCATCAAGGCATTAAGATTTTCAAGAGATGCTCCGATAGCTTCGGTAAGAAGCAAGAGATTTCCGCCCTCGCTGATATAGTTCTTCAGAAGCTCTACCTCATCCTCGGTGATGTCATATTTTGGGTTGTAGATGAGTATGCAGTCGGCATCCTCAGGGACGCTACCCGTTTTAATAAGGCTGAGGGATTTTACCTCAATGCTTGCCTGGTCGATATAATTTAGTAAGGTTTCGCTGGGGGCAGCCTCTGCATGACCGGACAGGGTGTAGACTACCGGGATTTTTTCGGTTGTTACATAGTCGATGCCGCTGGTGATGCAGTCCTCGCCGTGAAAGCTTTGCGTTTCGGTGTAGGTGGAGTAGTCAATTTCGGCAACAAAGATTTTATTGATAGGAATGACTCGTGAGCGGCGGGCGCTTTCAATGATGATGCTGTTTGCCTCCAGTTTGATGTCGGTATAGGATTGGGTGAAGTTGGGGCGAACTATAGGATCCACATATTCGATTTTGATATGGGGGGAGAGGGCCTTGTACCGATTAAGAAACTCGGTCAATATATTGTCTTCACTCCCTGTCGGAGCTACAAGATAGATGGTGACATCTTCTGTCAGGGCGGCTATTTGCGTTTTTGTTTCGTCGGTCAGCGTATAAAGATCGATACTTGAGTTGTCAATCTTTGTCAGGTGGGAGGGCAGGGCGGAAACAAAAAGATTAACTGCAATGGCAACGGCAATGACAACAAGAGAAAGGATGGTGCTGTAGCCGCCGGCACGAACCGACCTTTTCCCAAAGGTGGATGATAGCGTTTGTTTGTTTTTTGTATTTTTCATCATTTGTCTCCTCTCAGCTCCATCTTCTGCGTTCAAAGGACTGTACAGTCAAAAAGTTGAAGACGCAAATGATGCTTAGAAAATAAATCAGAGCGCTAATGTCAAAAATTCCACTTATAAAGAGGTTGAAGCGGTCAAAAACCGAGAACCATTGCAAAACGCGGGTAAAAAGGCCGCTGAAAGCATCTTTGTTCTGGATATAGAAAAACATGATAACCGTTTCGCAAAGCAGGGCGGACATGGCGGCAATCCAAAAATCCTTGGTCATGAAATATACAACAACGCCTAAAAGCAGAACAAGGGCGGAGAGGGCGATGAGGGACGCGACGGCGGTTGCCGGAACAGAAACAGAAAGCATATTCATCAAAAACAAAACAAGCATCGCCGCAAAGCAGATGACAGCCGCAATGACCTGGCTTTCGGTTAATGAGGAGATGAACATTCCGATAGACATGAGGGCACAGCCGAGAAAGACGAATCCGAGGATTGCCCCGTATGCACTGGAGAGGCTGACGGTGCCGAACATGGACATTATCAGCGGATAAAGGCAAATAATCAGCACAGGCAGGATAAAGACGGTGCAGAGAGCAAAATATTTGCCTAAAATGATTTTCCAGCCGGAAAGGGGGAGGGAATAAAGAAGCTGATCCGTTTTCAGACCCCGGTCCTCAGCTATTGAACGCATAGTGACAATAGGAACGATAAGTAAGAAAATGAAGCCTATCAGATTCAATATCGGCTCAAAGCTCGGATATTGTTGTTTAAGATTAACCAATGAAAAGAAAATGCCGGTTATCAGAAGGAGAAAGGTGGCAAAAATATATCCCGGCATATTGAGATAATAAGCCTTGACTTCTCTTTTATAAATTGCAAGCATAGTATTCCTCTTCTCAGCGGCGGATGTTATATAGTATGATTCATTGGTTCAGCCGCTGATGAACCGACAGATAATATAATTAGCTGAACAGAGGCGTGTAATCGTCGTCCTCGTCTTCGTTATCGACATCTTCATCGACATCTTCGTCCGGGTGGACATCATCGTCCGTATCTGTATCATCCTTGGCGGTCTGTTTGTCCGACTTTAGATCGCTGATAATGTCGGTTAAGGTAACGGGAGAATCGTTTTGGTCTTCGGCGCTTGAGGTCAGCTTAAGGAAGATGTCCTCAAGGGTGGTTTCTCTGTGTACCATGCTAAGGATCGGATAGGGGGACTTATGGAAGGCATGGTAAACATCCTCGCGAAAATCCATCTCGGAAGGATAGGTGAGTGTTAGACGGCTGACTCCCTCCTCCTCGGAGGGTGCGCAGACAACATTTTCAACATCGTTCTTTATAGCGGAGATCACTGACAGAGCATCTTCCTCAGTCGCTCTTGTGTGGACAACAAGATCACGCTTTCCGGTGTATTTTTCCTCAAGGGCTTTCAGCGAGTCATTAGCCACGAGACGTCCTTTTGCGATAATCATAACATGATCGCAGACCTCGCTTATCTCGGAGAGAATATGGCTGCTTAATATGACGATACGGCCTTTCCCGAGAGAGCGAATTAATTCTCGAATTTCAAGAATCTGTTTCGGGTCAAGTCCGACGGTCGGTTCGTCCAGAATGATGATCTTAGGGTCACCGAGCATTGCCTGAGCTATACCTACACGCTGCTTATACCCCTTGGACAGGTTTTTTATGAGACGCTTTTCCATCCCGCTAAGCTGCGTCAGTTCTATAACCTCTCGGATCTGCCTGTCCAGTTCGTATGAATACAGACCCTTTGCCTCGCCCACAAATTTCAGATATTCGTAGGGCGTCATATCCATGTAAAGGGGGGGCTGCTCAGGAAGATAGCCGATAGACTTTCTGGCTTGCAGGGGGGATTTGTAAATGTCGTAGCCGTTGATCAAAACCGTGCCCTCGGTAGCCGAAAGACAGCCGGTGATGATGTTCATGGTGGTAGTCTTTCCGGCGCCGTTAGGTCCGAGGAAGCCGTATATCTTGCCTTCCTCCGCGGTAAAGGAAATGTTTTTTATTGCGGGGTTGTTTCCGTATTTTTTCGTTAGATTTTTGACTTCTATCAAAGCGGGAAGCACCTCTTTTCCGAGATATTTTATAAAATGGAAAATTCAATTACAGATTATTGTATCTTAAGCTTGTGATACCTATGTGATAAGAATATATATTAAATGCAAACAATATATTAACAAATATTGAATGTCTTTTGAATTATGCCCTTTTATTCAGTTGACATTGCATTATGCCGGTGATATAATAATTAAAAAATGTAAAAATCCTGTGAAAATCATTTTTTGCGAACAAATGAATGCGGAAAGGTTCAAATTTTTATGTTTGAAGAAAATGTAATACGTGCTCTTGTTCTGTCTTTACTAGCCGGCTTGTCAACCTTGCTGGGTGCTATGATTATCTTTTTTTATAAGGGGAAAAGCAACAAGCTTATCAGCGCATCATTAGGCTTTGCGGCCGGGGTGATGCTCAGCGTTTCCTTTTCCGATTTGTATCCCCATGCGCAGAATTTGCTGACAGGCTATGCCGGGAAGACGGCGGGAGTTTTGCTGTCGATTGGATTTTTGATTCTGGGGATATGTTTGGCTCTTTTTATCGACCGGTTTGTCCCTCATGAAAAATATGATGAAAAAACCGGCGACCGCCCTCATGCCGATTTATTTCGACTGGGGTTTATATCCATGATTGCCATCGGTCTACATAATTTCCCGGAGGGGATTGCTACCTTTATTGCGGCATATAAGGATAGCAGTCTTGGAATTACGGTAGCCATTGCAATTGCGCTGCACAATATACCGGAGGGGCTTGCTGTGGCGATGCCGATTTATTACGCCACCGGGAAGAAGGGCAAGGCACTTAAATATTGCGCGCTATCCGGCTTTGCGGAACCGGCGGGCGCCCTTGCGGCCTTTTTGATCCTTCGCCCCTTTATAAATGATGTGTTGCTCGGTGCGATATTTGCTTTTGTGGCAGGAATTATGATCTATATTTCCATAGAGGAACTGATCCCCTCCTCCCGTCAGTACGGACATGACAGGCTTGCAGTTTTTTCGACTATTGCGGGTATTTGTACCATGTTGTTAACACATCTTTTTTAAGACTTATTAAAGGGATGTTTAAAATGTATAAATTCTTGACAAAATGAATACCTTGTTATATAATTTATTTAAGTTTATTGTGCTAATAAACAAATATTTTATTAGGAGGATTTTTTCTTGGACGACCCTATATGGCGACAGTTACTTTTGCAGGCAATTTTAATCATGGTTAATGCATTTTTTGCAATGACCGAAATCGCAGTTTTATCACTTAACGAGGTAAAGATCAAGCGACTTGCCGATGACGGTGATAAAAAAGCCATCAAAAAGCTTCGGCTTTTGTCTGAGCCTGCCGCTTTCCTGTCGACAATTCAGATCGGCATTACCCTTGCCGGCTTTCTTGGAAGTGCCTTTGCCGCTGACAACTTTGCAAAAAGGCTGGAGGGATGGATTGTATCGGTAACTGGCGCATCCCAAGATGTTGTTCATACAGTATCGGTTATAATTATAACATTGATACTCTCTTACTTCACTTTGGTGCTTGGTGAGCTTGTACCAAAGCGTATCGCAATGAAAAAGCCGGATGCTGTGGCAAATTACATTGTCAGTCTTATTACATTTTTATCGGTTATACTTCGTCCGGTTGTATGGCTTCTCTCGGTCTCAACAAACGGGGTGTTGCGTTTGCTGGGAATTAATCCGAAGGATGTGGATGAACAGATAACCGAGGAAGAGATCCGCATGATGGTGGATATCGGCGAGGAAAAAGGCACGATAGAGACCAACGAGCGTGAAATGATTGAGAACATATTTGAATTCAACAACACCTACGCTTATGATGTAATGACCCATCGCACCGATATGACGGTTATTTCAATTGACGAGCGAGAAGAGGAAATTATCAAAACCATTATTGAAAGCGGCGTTTCTCGCATTCCTGTTTACGAAGAGGATATCGACAATATCATCGGTATTCTCAGTGTTCGCAAATATCTTTTAAATCTTAGGGGGAAAAACCCGTTGCCGTTGCGTGATATTATTCAGCCGGCCTATCTTGTCCCCGACAGTGTGCGCGCCGACGTTCTTTTCAGAGATATGCAGAGAAAAAAGGCGCATATGGCAATCGTTCTTGACGAATATGGCGGCACCAGCGGTCTTGTTACCATGGAGGATCTGCTTGAGCAGATTGTGGGTAATATTTACGATGAGTTTGACCCGCTGGCCGAACAGGAGATAGTAATGGTTGAGGAGAACCTCTGGAAGGTATCTGGTTCTCTTGATCTTGACGTGCTTGCCGAGGTGCTGGGCGTTACCTTTGATGAGGATTTGGATATCGACACTGTGGGTGGCATGGTCTTTAGCCGCCTGTCCGAGATTCCGCCGGACGGAAGTACGCCGGAGGTTGACTTTGGCCCGCTGCATATTAAGGTCATTAAGATATGCGACAGGCGGGTTGAATCGGCTTTTGTCTCTAAGATTATTTCTGTCGATGAAAAAGAGTCAGGATCATCATCAGAAAACGGTAATAAAAAATAAATACATCTGTAAAGAAAAGGATATAATAAGCTTTTATGTTGATCAAATCAGCTTGACCGTGACAGCATAAAACATCCTTGATTTTAATATAGAATCAACAACCACCGTATAGCTGCTATACGGTGGTTGTTCTAATTAAAACAGAAAGCATTGTCGATAGAGTGGAAAATCAGGTGTCGGCAATATCCTTCTCGGTGTAGGCGGTCTCTAAGAGATGGTACATACGCTCCCTTTTTTCCGCGAGATAAAGATAGCCGATAAGTGCCTCAAATCCGGTGGCACAGCGGTATTGGGACATAGAGGCGCTTTTAGGCGGGCTGAGACGGCTGGAATTTCTCCCCCTTTTGAAAATGCTCAGTTCAAAATCGTTCAATTTACTTTCAATATTGCGAAAGGCTGCGCTCTGTCCGGCGGCGCGGACGCAGCAACGTGCCTTATCATTAAGTTCTCCCACCTTTGAAAGACCGGAGCGGACCAGTCGTTCGCGGATGTAAAGCTCTATCACGGCATCGCCGAGGTATGCCAGCGTTTCTCCGTCGAGCCTGCTTGCGAGAGTTGTTTCATTCATATAAAAACACCATATTTCCTTAAAAAATAAATTGCAGAGTTTGTAAGGCAAAGATTTTTATATCATGCGCTTCAGATATCTGTAGCGCAGACGTTTCCACAGGCTCATGCGCTTCCAGATAAGATCTCTGAAAAGGATATAGTAATCGTTAATCTTTTGCAGCTCCTCCCGCTCAATCAGGGTGCTGAACTCCGCCTTTGTGAGATAAACAAAAAGAGCAGGCAGGGACGGGACAGATTCCTCCCCATAATGTTCGGTCAGGCGGGCGGCATATTTGTGCTGCAGCTCGCCGGGAAAGGGAGTGAGCCCTTCGGCTGCGAAAAGCTGCATGATGTAGTTGGAGAGATTCCTTGCATGGTCGGTTACCTGGTTTTTGGAAAAATTCCCTTTTTGTATATCCTCAGAAAACTTCTGTTTTGCGGCAAAGGCTTTATCCCCGCGTCTTTTAATCAAAAGGGCGGAAAGGACTGCAAGAGCCGACAACAGAATTATCGGAATTATGCGGGATAAGGCTGAAAAGCCCGGTTGGGGTGGCACGTCGGTAACTAATCCCGGATCATCGGTATCCGATACACCGGGTAAGGGATCGTTGGTGGTCTCAGACGGGAGGGTAGACGGAGGGATGGCAGTTTCGGGCAGGGTAGTTTCGTCGGGGTTGACCGGCTCGCCGTATGCCCCCTCCATATAAATGGTGGTTGCCTCATATTTCAGCCAGCCGTAGCCGTCATAATAGACCTCGATCCACGCATGTGCGTTATAATCATAAACGTCGCTGACATATCTGTTATTATCGGGGAAGAAGGTGTCTGCAATATATCCCTCGACATATCTTGTCGGAATACCGAGATCCCGCAAAAGCAGAGCCGCCGCCGAGGCGAATTGTACGCAATAGCCTTCCCTTGTGACGAAAAGAAAGTTTTCGATGGCAGAATATTTGCTGTTGCTCTTATTAGACGGAGAGAGGGTATAGGACATATTTTCGGACAGGTAATTAAGCACGGACATAACAACAGCGTGCTGCTCGGTGCAAAAATCTCCGGCAAGGTTGGCGTTAGAGACGAGCTTCTCCTTCGGGATGTCCGAGTAAATCTCAAGGGCAAGATCTTTGATTAATTTACTTCCGCTGGGCTGGGCATAAAACTGTTTTGCATATTGATGATAGGTGTCCAGTCGGGCAAGGTAGTCGGTAATATCGTTTCTAAAACCGGAATCGGCATTATAAATATAGATTTCAAGCAGGGTTGGTGCGGGGTAGGAAATGCTGTGCCGATCCAGAAAATCGGTAGCCTGTTTAATCAGATTGTTGCCAATAGCCTCATGATACTTACGTTCGGTTATACGGATAATATCGTCATAATAGCGAATGCGATCCTGCATATAGAGCAGATAAATAACCCCGTCTTCGATGTTTTCAATAAAGGTCGGATCCTTCATTGTCTGGACAAAGGAATAAGCGGTATAGTCCGGGGTATTTCTTTTTGACGGATTTATGAGGATTCCGTCAAAAAAATTGTGATTTTGAAGATCGATTAGAGGATAATCGTCAAAGGGCTCAAATATTCTTCCGTACAGGACGGGCGGAACATGAAGATATTCGGTGTCCGCACGGCTGCTTATAGTGATCTGCTGCATTGTGGCGCCGTAATCCGAAAGATCAATGAAAGAGTCGCTAATATAAGCGGGAGTACTGCCGATAAAGCTATAGAAATTGGAGGTGATTTCATCGGGTATGAAGGATGTGCCAAACAGCTTTTTATATTCGGATATAAATTCTTGATTCGGTAACTCCCATTTGTCGTTGGTATAATTCATACCGACCCATCCCCGCAGATAGACAGGTGTGTCAGAGAAGGTCTTAATTGTAAAGACCAGATCGTCAGAGAACTTGCGGTTTTGGGCAATGGTGGAGCGGGGCGCCCACAGAGACGGGGAAACTCCCGGAAGGGCTTCGTTTTGACCGGAAAGGAGGTTGTCCAGACGCTGGCGAAACTTTTCTACAGACCGATCAATAAAATCAAGGGTAGGGGCAGGCTCTTCAATCTTTGCAGCCGGGAGGGCAATGGTCAGAATGGCAATCGCTGTAACGGCAAAGCCGGCAAAGCTGGCAAAGGCTGAGTTATAGAAGGGCTTTTTGTTTCGTATGAGCCCGTTTTTTTTGAAATAGACTGTCTCAAAGCGTTTTATAACAAGTATGCCGCACAGGGCGCAGATGAGGAGGGCAAATCCCCAGTTGGAATCGGGGAGATTGAGAAAGAAAATAGGCAGACATATTAAAAAGCCTACAAAGAAAGGGGGGAAAAGGCGCACCTTTCTTATCATTGACGGAACAAAAACCCCGGAGAGCAGGAAGGACAGAATGAAAAAAGCGGTCATTTCATATTGTTCTTTTGTGTAGAGTATCGGAGGAGATGTGATCTCATAGTTTTCAAATAGAGTGTAGCCAAGCCTTAACATTTTTTCGACCGAAACACCCTGCACAGTTAACCAAAGCTCTTCGAGGACGGGCAAAACATTAATTGACCGGATTGTGGTATAAGTGACTATTCCGATAAGTATAAGACCTAACAGACACGGAATAATTCCTGCACTCATTCCGGCAAAAAAGAGAACACAGAAAGCGGCGGATAGGGCAAGAAATGATAAAGGAACTGTAAAACCAAAAGAATCGGAGACAAAAAGCAGGAGGGAGAGTACCGACAACCAAATAACGGCGATACGTAAAAGCAGATCGACAAAACAGGCAAGCATTGAGTTGATTTGCGGGGCGGGATTTATGGTGTCATTATTCTTCGGAGACGTTATTCTCATGCCGAGATATCCCCCTCCCATTCAAAAACTGCATAGCCGTGCTCGGAGAGCTGTTTTTTAACGAGGTCGATGTAGCGGCGGCGTTCTTCCTTGTTTTTATATCGCCGGGAGGGATTGAAAAATCTGATTTCGGTAGGAATGCCGGACATTCTGCTTGATGCGGAGAGGTCGGACAGACCGGAGACTGTCTCAGGGGAGAGATTTGCGGTGACAATGACAATTGACGAGATCTGATTATCCGGTATCTCGTGCAGCAGCTGCATAACAGACCTGTCCGGCGGACAAAGGGGGGCTGAGGCAAAGCGGGTGAAAATCCCGTCAAATTCGGCAGGCGACTCGAACGAATAGTCATAGTAGCCGCTGTTGCTCCTGTTATCAAACCAAGCAAGGCGGCATGATGCCCCGTTTCGAAGCTCCTTCAGGAGGATTGCCGTTGCCATCTCGGTGATGGCGTCGGTACAGAATTCGTTCATATCGTCGATATATTCGGGCAGGGCAACCTCGGCATCCCTTGTCGCTGTAAATGGGGAGTAAAAGGCGGACACATCACAGAGAAGGAGGGTTTTTTTCTCAGGCTTCGGAGTATATTGGCGAACCTGAAACTCTTCGGTTTTAGCCGACAGCTTCCAGTGTATGTTTTTTAGGGGATCCCCTGTTTTGTAGGAGCGAACGTCACGCATTTCCGCCTCTTCCGCGCCAAAGGTGGGCAGGCGGTTATCCTGCGACAGCTCTGATGGAGTTGAGGGGGATACTCCCTCTATATATAGCCTTCTCGGAAGAACGCATAGAGAATCTATCTTATTTATTTTTATTCTTATACAAAACAGTTTAAAAAAATCGTACACCAAAATATCGGTGACGCCGATTTCATAATTTCCGCGGTATTTGAACCGGAGAGAATTTTTTATGCGGTATTTGCTTAAGGGATTGAGGGGAAGGCTGAGCCTTTTCTCAATACAGCGTACTGTATCTTCGGCAGGAATCGAGCAATAGACATCTATAAAGGGAAAGGGGAGGGGGGAGCTGTTATGAAGCAAAATTTCATAGTAGGTCGGAGAGAGCTTTTCAACCGTCGGCGACGGAAGTGAAACATTAACCTTAACAGCACTGTGGGCAAAAAGAATGTATAGAAGTGAAACGAGGGGGAAGCAAAGCAAAAAAATAAAGAGAATATTTGAAAGAGGGGATTTAAGTGTCTGGGTAAAAATAAGACTAAATACCAGACATACCAGGTAAAAGTAAGAACCCGAGCAGATTGAGAATGCCGACCTTTTTCTGTTAAACAAATCGAAATCTCCGGTTTTGCCAAAGTATGATTTAACAGCGTTTTTGTTTATATACTTGTCTTTACTCACACGGATCCGCCTTTCGTGAAAAAGATAGTTTGCCGATGAAGATTGATATCTAGACAAAGCAACCGAAAAACTGCAAATATGATATACCCCCCTGCCGACAAATATCTGTCGGCAGGGAGTCGGTATTCGACACTTTAGAAGAAAAAGAAAGGGAGACGCGAGGCTTTTATTGCATTCCTTTATAGGGAACCGGTGTTCTGTGCAATATTTCCCTTAGAATTTGATCGGAGGATACATTACCAAGCTTTGCGTCTCTGTTAAGCAGCAGCCTATGGGCGAGGGAGATGGTGTAGAGAGCGGCGACATCATCAGGGATGACATAATTGCGCCGGCGTAAAAATGCATAGGCCTGTGAGAGCTTCATAAGGGTGAGAGAGGCTCTCGGGCTTGCTCCGAGGGCGACATAGCGGTGGTGCCGCGTCGCCTGCACCAGGGTTACAATATAGCGGTATATCTCGGGCGCAATTTGCACCTCGGAGATTGCCTGACGCATCGACATAATCGTTTGTTTGTCGGCGGCAATATCTACCTTGGAGAGGGGATTTTGCAATTTTCTCGCGTTGATGATCTGTATCTCCTCCTGTTCGCTGGGATATCCGAGGGAGAGTCTTATGGAAAACCGGTCAAGCTGTGCCTCGGGCAGCGGATAGGTGCCGACATATCCGACGGGATTCTGTGTGGCGATAACCATAAAAGGCTTAGGAATCGGATAGGTTGTGCCGTCCACTGTGACCCGCCCCTCCTCCATCGCTTCAAGCAGACTTGATTGCGTTTTCGGTGAGGCGCGATTTATTTCGTCGGCAAGGAGGAGGTTGCACATAACCAGCCCCTGACGAAATTCAAACTGCTCCTTTTGCCGGTTGTAAATGTTAAATCCGGTAATATCGGACGCCATAACGTCGGGGGTAAATTGCGCCCGGTTGTAGTCAAGGCCGGCGGCCTTGGCAAGGGTGGCTGCAAGGGTGGTTTTTCCAACGCCGGGAACGTCCTCAATTAAGACGTGCCCCCCCGCAAGCATGGCGGTAATCAGGTAGTCGATTTCGGTGCGTTTGCCGATAATAACCTTTTCAACCTCGGCGATAAGCTTGTCCGCGATGTCGTAATAGTCGTTTAATATGGCTGTCTGTTCTTTCATGTGTCCATTGTTCCTCTATGCAAATTTTTTTATATAATAAAGATCAGGGAAACACAAAGTTACTTGTCTTTTATAAAACCGCAAATTTAGAGAGCAGAACTGTTACATTTTCTTATGTTTATATGCTTTTTTATCGAACGATAAAAAGATAATATCCTAAAACAATGCAGCCGAGAGCGATACGGTACCATCCGAACAGCTCAAAGCTGTTCTTTCTTACAAAGGAAATAAGGAAGCGGATAGCCGCCATCGATACCAAAAAGGCGACAGTGCAGCCTACAAGAAGGATCAGAAGCTGAGAGGAGGAGAAAGCAAAGCCAAATTTCAATACTTTTATCAGGCTTGCCCCCAGCATGACGGGAACGGCAAGAAAAAATGAAAACTCGGATGCGGCTGTTCTGGAGGAGCCCATTAGCATACCTCCGAGAATTGTGGAGCCGGACCGAGAGGTGCCCGGAACGAGGGATAAAACTTGAAAGCAGCCGATGGCGACAGCCGTTTTGTAATCGATGTCATAGACCGTTTGAAAAGAGGGACGCTTGCCCTTGCGGCGGCGCTCAATGATAATGAAGAGAATGCCATAAAGCACAAGGGTGACAGCGACTGTTATATAATTGTAAAAATGTTCATCAAGCCAGTCGTCAAGGAGAATACCCACAACACCGGCCGGTATGACGCCGATGATAATTTTGCCCCACAGGGATAAAACACGCTTTTTTTCTTGAGGTGGGGTGGAAAAAGGATTCAGTTTCTTGAAATATAGTACGACGACAGCCAGAATAGAGCCTAGCTGGATAACGACAAAAAACATTTTGCGAAAGTCGTCGCTGACATCGAGAGAAATGAGCTGGTCAAGCAGGATCATGTGACCGGTACTGCTGATTGGCAGCCATTCGGTTATACCCTGTACAATACCGATGAGAATAGTCTTGAAGATTTCAATCATTGCAAAGTCCCGTCCTTAAAGCATAATATAGTATTTATTCGCCGGAGCGCAGGATATCGCCGGGTTTTATTTCGATAGGCACCTCCATGGTGAAGTGCATTCCGGGGTGGGGTGCTGCATCAAGAGGCTCTCCATCGGCTCCCCACAGCTTTTCGGCAAGGAAGGGCATGCCGGTTTTGCCGGGGGAAATCAACTCAACCTTTTGACCTTTTATCAATTTGTTGCGTTGGATAAACTGTGCGGTGCCACTGTCTTTATCATATGAAAGAGCGGTGGCAAGATATGCCTTTTCTCGGATATAGCCGCCGGAGGAGCAGACCTGAGCAATATCTGCAGGGCTGTCAAACCAATATCCGGTGCAGTATTCCCGGTGGCTGACGCTCATAAGCTCCCGCAGCCAGTCGGGATTGAATCGGTAATCTGACGGACTTGCCAAATAATGATCAATAGCCATGCGATAGCTGTTGGTGACGACGGCGGCATAATATGCACTTTTCATGCGCCCCTCGATCTTAAAGCTGTCAATACCCGATTTCATCAATTCGGGAATATGCTCAATCATGCACATATCCTTAGAACTCATGATAAAGGTGCCGTTTTTGCTTTCCTCAACAATGAGGGGAGTGTCCGGGCGCTTTTCCTCAACGATTTCGGTGCGTAGGGTGTAATTCCATCGGCAGGGCTGCGCGCACTGCCCTCGATTTGAATCACGTCCCACAAGGCAGTTTGACAAGAGACAACGACCGCTGTAGGCTATGCACATGGAGCCATGAATAAAGGCCTCCAATTCAAGCTCGGGCGGAGTATTGTCCCGAATTCTTGCCATGTCGTCCAGGGAGAGCTCACGGGCAAGAACAACTCTTGACGCGCCAAGAGAATGCCACATACGGCAGGCGGCCGCACTCACTGTAGAAGCCTGTGTTGATATATGGACGGGAGTTTCAGGCAAAAGTTCCTTAGTCAGCGAAAAAACTCCTAAATCTGATATAATTAAAGCATCGAGCCCTGAATTTTTAAGAGAAAGAAGATATTCTTTCAGCAAAGGATATTCAGGGTCCCGAGGCATGGTGTTGACGGTAAGATATATCTTGACATTGTGTTCGTGGGCAAATTTTACCGCTTTTTTTATCTCGTCCGGCTCGAAATTATCGGCAGCAGCCCGCATTCCGAACATTTTACCGGCCAGATAAACGGCATCGGCTCCGTAAAGGACGGCGGCTTTTAGCTTTTCAAAATTGCCTGCAGGGGCAAGTAATTCAGGCATCCGAATCCTCCGTGTTTTTCGTTAAATATATATATTAATGATACAACAGCCCGGGGAATATGTCAACAAAAAGAAGAGAGAGAAAGAAGTTCAAAAGTAAGGGTAAGATTTACAAAGGGAGGATTTTATGATATAATATATTTCATCAAATATGGCTTAAAAAAACAAGCGATAACAAAACAAATTATATATTAGAAAACAAAAGGGGAACAAGATGTCAAAAAGCAATTATGAAAGTCCTTTTTCAACCCGCTATGCCAGTGAAGAAATGCAGTTTTTGTTTTCTCAGGATAATAAGTTTCGCACTTGGCGGCGGCTTTGGATTGCGCTTGCAGAGTCCCAGAAAAAGGCAGGCCTCGAAATATCGGACGAGGCTATTGCAGAAATGCGAGCAAATGCCGACAACATAAATTATGAGGCGGCCGAGGACTATGAAAGACGATTGCGTCACGATGTTATGGCGCATATTCACGCATATGGTGATCAGTGCCCGAAGGCGAGGCCTATAATTCATCTGGGCGCCACCTCCTGTTATGTCGGTGACAATACCGATGTCATTATCATGAGGGATGCCCTCTGTCTTCTCAGGGGTAAGCTTTTGCGGGTGATGAAAAATCTTCGTGACTTTGCCCTTGAGTACAAGGAAATGCCCGCCCTCGGTTATACCCATTTGCAGCCGGCTCAGTTAACCACCGTCGGCAAGAGGGCGACCTTATGGCTTTATGATCTTTTGCTTGACTTTAACGACCTTGAATATGTCGTTAACGGATTGCAATTGCTTGGCTCGAAGGGGACGACGGGTACTCAGGCAAGCTTTATGGAGCTTTTCGGGAACGATGTAGAAAAAATCGACACGATCGAGAGCTATATTGCACAAAAGTTCGGCTTTGACGGCTGTGTTCCGGTGTCCGGGCAGACATACGCCCGAAAGCATGACAGCAGGGTTATGAGTGTGCTCTCCTCCATTGCCCAGAGCGCCTCAAAGTTTTCAAACGATATACGCATTCTGCAATCCTTTAAGGAGATTGAGGAGCCCTTCGAAAAAAATCAGGTGGGCAGTTCGGCGATGCCCTATAAGCGCAACCCTATGAGAAGCGAACGCATTTCCGCCCTTGCCCGCTATGTTATCACAAATTCGCTAAACCCCGCTTTTACCGCGTCGGTTCAGTGGTTTGAGCGTACCCTTGATGACAGCGCCAACCGCAGAATTGCCATAGCAGAGGCCTTTCTTGCCGTTGATTCCATTCTTAATATCTATATCAATGTAACCTCCGGCCTTGTTGTCTATCCGAAAGTGATTGCCGCGCGGATTGCACGGGAATTGCCCTTTATGGCAAGCGAAAATATTATGATGGAAGCTGTTAAAAGAGGGGGAGACCGCCAGACATTGCATGAAATTATACGGGAGCATTCGATTGCTGCCGGAAGGCGGGTAAAGGAAGAGGGGCTTGAGAACGATCTCATTGATAGAATTTGTGCCGACGAACGGTTTGGCATGAGCGCCGAGGAAATTCGCTCCCATCTTGAGCCCTCTGCCTACATCGGTCGCTCCCCAATGCAGGTGGACGCCTTTATTCAACAGAAAATTGATCCTATTCTTAATGCCAACAGGGAAGCTATGACAGAGGGTGCCCAAATCAATATTTGATAGACGGTGCCTTTGCATCGGGTTAGATTGAAGATTGGTTTGACGTTAGTTTTTTATTGAAAACAAACTCATGTTCTGCTATTGGAATGTGACGGTTGTGTGAATAGTGCGTGAATTGCTGAGGATATTTTTTAATAATCTTTTTTCGGCAAATCGTGCAAAATGCTCCTAATTGGTTTGGCTTTGAAGTACAGTAGAATGTCAGTATTTTGTTGAAAAACAACAAAATACTGACATTCTACACATAAAAAACGAAAAGATTTTAAAGACAATGCCCAAAAAGAAAAAATAAAAAATTATTTAATAATATTTACAAAAAGTTAATCATTAGTTCATAAAAACGCATTATAATGGACACAAACATATTTAGTAAGGGAATGATAAAAAATGAGAAGGATTGCCCGGCCGGTGATCTACTTCTTGCTTTCTACATTGATATGTGGCACCTGTTCTGCGGCGGATGAGGTTGAGGTACACTTTAATGAGACCGCTGCCCGCACCGGCGATGTGATGACAATGCTGTCCTTTGTAGCTTTGGGTGCCATAGCGGCGTTTATTATCTTCATTGTTGTGATGAAAAGCAAGAGAAATAAAGATTCGCATGAGTGAGCCATTTTTAGTGGTTTGTGATATGCGAATCTTTTTTCTTTTCCCTTTCATTTTGATTGACATAAAGAGGTATCTATGATATTATGTGATTATATCTAAAAAATGAAACAATTGGATATAATATAGTTGTTGTGTTTCTTAACAATCTAATCGGATTAAATTCGGTTAAAATAGAGAAAATAAAGCGAGGTGAAATGGATGAAAAAATATTATCCGGTACGCAATATTGAAAATCTTCGGCATATGCTGAGAACAAGTGCAGATCTTTTTGGAGAAAAGGCTGCTTTTTTGGTCAAAAGAGAGGGAGAATACCGCCCGATAAGCTTTGATAAGTTTAGGCGCGATGTTGAGGGCTTAGGCTGCGCATTGTGGAACATGGGGATTGAGGGAAAGAGAATTATAGTAATCGGCGAGAATTGCTATGAGTGGGCTCTTGCTTATATGTCGGTAATTTGCGGGCTTGGCGTTGTTGTTCCGGTTGACAAGGAAATTCCGTCGGAGGAGATTGTAAACATTTCCCTGATAAGTGAAGTGGATGCCGTAATTTATTCATTGGCTTATGAGGATAAAATCGCTGCTCTTGACGAGCGAATAGTGAGAATCCCCTTTGACGACCTTGGTGAAATGGCAGAAAGAGGGGTAAAGAAAATAAACAGTGGCGACCACGCATATTTGGATGCCATTATCGACCCTGATGTGATGAGCGCCCTTTTGTTTACTTCGGGCACGACCGGCGTCTCCAAAGGAGTTATGCTCTCCCATAGAAACATCTGTTTTAATTTGATGGAAATGTGTCAGATGACCTATATCGGTCCGGAGGATGTTTTTTTGTCTGTTCTCCCGCTGCATCATGCGTATGAATGCACTTGCGGATTCTTATGCCAGATCTATCGGGGAAGTACTATTGCTTATTGTGAGGGCTTGCGCTATGTGACGAAGAATCTTAAGGAAGCCGGCGCAACAAAGATGCTCTGCGTACCCCTTTTGCTTGAAACAATGTATAATAAGATATGGCAAAATGTTCGCAAAAAGGGCATGGAGAAAAAGCTGAAATCTGCAATCAAGTTTAACAATATTCTGAAAAAGACAGGTGTTGATTTATCCAGAAAGCTTTTTGCCGAGATACACCATTCTTTAGGCGGCAAGCTTAATATGCTGATTGTCGGCGGAGCGGCCGTTGACCCTAAGGTTTTGTCAGGGTTGCGGGATCTTGGAATACACGCTATTCAAGGCTACGGTTTAACCGAATGTGCGCCTCTTGCCGCCCTTAATCGTGATGTTCATTACAAAGATGATGCCGCCGGACTTGCCACACCGAATACAAAGCTGGAGATTTATGATAAGCAGGAAGACGGAACAGGGGAGATTCGATTTAGGGGCGACAATATCATGCTGGGATATTACAAACAGCCAAAGCTGACTGCCGAAATTATTGTAGGGGGCTGGCTCTATACCGGAGATCTTGGCTACATTGACAAAAAGGGCTTTTTGCATATTACCGGTCGCAAGAAAAATGTTATTGTCACAGCTAACGGGAAAAACATTTTCCCAGAGGAGCTTGAAACCTATATTAACCGCAGCCCTTATGTAAAAGAAAGCGTTGTATGCGGCATAATGAACAGCAGCAAAAAGGATTACGATCTGATAGCTGTTGTTGTTCCCGAGGTTGAAAGATTTGAGGAGGATTTTGGTGACGAGGTAACGCCTCAGCTGATAAAAGAAAAAATCGAACAGGTAATCAGCGATGTAAACAAGCTTGTGCAGTCTTATAAAAATATCGATTATACTATTATCAGAAACGAGGAATTTGAAAAGAACACCTCCAGAAAGATCAAGCGGGCAGGTGTTATTGACTCGATAATGCCTGAATATCAGGGGATTGTTAAAAAGACATCGATCAGAAAATAATTTTGAGACCGCAATGTTTCACGTGAAACATTGCGGTTCTTTCTTCCCCCGATTGTTTCACGTGAAACAATCGGGGGAAGTCGGTCAGGACAATCATTTTCTTGGTTGACAGAAGATAGGGGAAGGGGTATAATATTATTATAAAAACATCGGAGGTGGAAATTTGGCGAAGATAATTGCGCTCGCCAACCAAAAGGGCGGAGTCGGCAAAACAACCTCTGCTGTCAATATTGCGGCATCGGTCGGGTTGCTTGGCAAGCGGGTCTTGCTGGTTGACTTTGATCCTCAGGGCAATGCGACAAGCGGAGTGGGAATAAATAAGAAAAACGTTCGTAATTCTTCCTATGAAGTGGTGATCGGGCAAGCGGATTCCGAGCACAGTGTTATAAAAACTCAATTCGAAAATTTGTGGGCTATCCCCTCAAAAATATCCCTTGCGGGAGCCGAATTTGATCTATACAACCTCGAAAATCGCGAGTATCGGCTGAAAGATCAGCTTATACCCCTTAGCGATCAGTTTGATTACATATTTATAGATTGCCCCCCGTCGCTTGGGATGCTGACGATTAATGCTTTGACGGCAGCCGACGGGATTATCATACCGATGCAGTGTGAGTATTATGCATTGGAAGGGCTTTCACAATTAATGCATACTATCAGAAGAATTAAGCAGCTTTATAATCGGGAGCTTGAGATTGTGGGCATACTTATTACCATGTATAACGGACGACTGATTCTGTCATCTCAGGTTATAGCCGAGTTGAAAAAATATTATGCTGATAAGCTGTTTCCGACAACTATTTCAAGAAATATCAAGTTAACGGAGGCGCCCGGATTCGGAACGCCTGTTTTCTATCATGACAAATTTTCGAAAGGGGCAAACGAATATTACAAAGTAGCCGAGGAATTATTAGAACGCATATGAGATAAAATGTGAAAGGATGAATGTAAAGATGGCTAAAAAACCCGCTGGACTTGGCAGAGGGATTGAAAATATATTCATTGACAACGAGATTGACAGCGAAAATCGCATATCGTCGTTGCGAGTGTCTCAGCTGGAACCGAGAAGCGACCAGCCGAGGAAAACCTTTGATGCAGAGAGCCTGGCAAGCCTTGCCGATTCGATAGCCGTTCATGGAGTTTTGCAACCGATACTGGTGCGTGAGGCGGAGGGGGGCTATTATCAAATCGTTGCCGGGGAGCGCCGTTGGCGAGCCGCAAAAATGGCAGGTCTTACCGAAATTCCCGTTATAGTTACTGAAGGGGATGACAAGCACGCGGCACAATGCGCCATTGTGGAAAATGTGCAGAGAGAAGATTTGAATCCGGTGGAAGAAGCTTTTGCATATAAATCACTGATTGAGGATCATAATATGACACAGGAGCAGGTTTCAGCGGTGATTGGCAAGAGCAGAAGCGCTGTTGCGAATTCTCTGCGTCTGCTTGATCTGCCGGAGGGTGCGCTTTCCATGCTGGCTGCCGGCAAATTTACGGCCGGTCATGCCCGAGCGCTGCTTTCTCTTAAAAGAAAAGAGGACATTATGCCTCTTGCCGAAAAAATATATGAAAGCGAGATGTCCGTTCGGATGGTGGAGGCCGCGGCCGCAAGTTTAAACAAGCAGGCTGAAAGGGAAAGTGAAAATGCTGCCGATGAAGGTGAGATCAAGATAGATTATTATGCCGACATAGAGAGACGGCTGATGGACGCCTTTGGGCGCAGAGTGAAAATTAGCAGAAAGCGTATAGAAATATCCTTTGAGGACAATGATGACCTGCAAGTACTTCTAACCCGTCTTATGGGGGAAGCGGTGCTTGAATCTTAAAATCGCCTTTAAGGCTGGAGGAGAATAAGCAATGTTAGACATAAAATATATTAAGGACAACGCCGAGCTGGTGAAAGAAAGGCTGCTGACCCGGCAAAAGGATTTCAGTGCGGAGATTGATCAGCTGGTCGATCTTTATAGCGAGCGCAACGCCCTTATAGCCGAAACCGAAGGGAAAAAGGCAGAACAGAATAAAACATCTAAAATGATCCCCCGATTGAAAAAGGAGGGGAAGGATGTTACTCCTATATTTGAGGAAATGAAGAAGCTTTCGGAGGGCATTAAGGCGGCTGCCGAGCGACTCAACTGTGTAGATGCTCAGATTGAGGAGATTTTGCTTAATTTGCCGAATTTGCCCCACAACAGCGTGCCGGTAGGCAAAGATGACCAGGATAATGTGGAGATACGGCGCTGGGGAGAGCCGAAAAGGTTTGATTTTGAGCCGAGGCCTCATTGGGAGATAGGATCCGCGCTTAAAATACTCGATCCTGAAACTGCCGCAAAGGTTACGGGAGCGCGCTTTCATTTTTACAAAGGCGCGGGGGCGCGGCTTGAGCGGGCTGTCGTCAACTATTTTCTTGATTGCCATTGGAAAAAGGGGTATGTGGAGGTATTTCCACCCTACATGGTTAACAGGGACTCGATGACCGGAACCGGTCAGCTGCCCAAATTCGAGGAAGATGCCTTTAAGGTTGCTAATAATGGATTTTTCCTAATACCCACGGCAGAGGTGCCGGTAACGAATATGCACAGAAATGAGATTCTTGACGGGGGGACGCTTCCAATCAAGTATTGCGCATATTCTGCCTGCTTCCGTGCCGAGGCGGGTACAGCCGGCAGAGACACAAGGGGACTTATTCGTCAACATCAATTTAATAAGGTTGAGCTGGTGAAGTTCGCCGATCCTGACACATCCTATGAGGAGCTTGAAAGCTTGACCCTTGATGCACAGGCCGTCCTTATCGGGCTCGGTCTTCCCCATCGAGTGGTTTGCCTTTCGACCGGGGATATGGGATTTTCGTCGGCTAAAACCTATGATATTGAGGTTTACATGCCCTCGTACAATCGTTATGTTGAGATAAGCTCTTGCTCAAATTTTGAGGATTTTCAATCACGGCGAGCCGCTATCCGCTTTAAGAGAACCGCTACAGACAAAACAAGATTCGTTCACACCTTGAACGGGTCGGGGGTTGCCGTTGGTCGGACGGTTGCGGCTATTCTTGAGAACTATCAAAATGCGGACGGTACCGTTACAATACCGGAGGCTCTTCGTCCCTATATGGGTTGCGACGTAATAAAGGAAGAGATGCTTTAATCTTGTCAAATATTATCGATGAATATCGGTAATGAATCAAGAGGAGGATTATTTTGAATAATCAGTACGAAAATCTAAATTTCGGCAACGGAATCATCTCTCTGGAGATGATGATAATCGCAATTTTCATAGGTGCCGTTCTAGCTGCATTTGCCGCTGTTTATAACAAACGAATTTTAGGGAATTTTGTATGGACTCTTTTGAAATCGGGTATAAATTCAAAAGAAAACGCAAAAACGATTTATGAGCTGAAATTCCAAAAAAATCCTTTTCTGCGAGCCGCTTTGCGAGAGGGGAGCGTTTTTCGTCGTATTGTCCATTTTGCCGAGGAGGATGACGAGGGCGCGGAGGGCAAAAGAGGAAAAAAACCGGCAATAAATTTTAAAACGGCGAGATTCTACATTCCTGAGGAGCTGCGAATAAGGGCGGAGATACGCTATCATCGGAAGGGGACAGATTGGCTCACCTTTACTCTTTCGGTTATTATCTTTGCAATATTGGCGATTGGCGTCTATTATATTTTGCCGGAGCTTCTGACTATGCTGGATAATCTCATTACCGAAATCAAACCGGAGCCGAATTATATTTAAAAAGCGTCGTAAAGAAGGTTGTTTTTCTGCTCTCAAGCTTTATCTTCCATTTCCCGGGAAATAAAGGATGACTTGGACTAATACGAGGATGTATGGCGAAAATCGCCGTTCTAGCAACAGTACCGTGCAATTTTATAAGGGCGGTTTTGTTTGTTTTGAAAACCGGCGGAGGGAATCTATTATCATTAGAAAGCGATACGCATATGAGTATACAAACTTTACCTTCGGGATATCGCAGTGTTCTGACACTAAAGCTCAAAGGAAGAAACAAATCGGCAATAGCCATTAACATTTTGGCGGCTGTGGCGGTAATCCCTCTTTTAATTCTTGGGTTTTTCCTAAAGCCTATCGGGACAGTGTATGCTTCGGTCGATTTGGAGCAGGCATGGCTATTGCTGCTGCATCCTATAGCAATTATATTAGGCATTGGGATATATACCTTGTTGCGTGAGGGTTTCCATGGCTTGTTAATTAAATTTTTAACAAAATCCTCCCCAACCTTCGGATTTTTCGGACTATGCTTTTATGCTAGTGGCGATAAGCAGCTTCTTGGCAAAAAGGTTTATATTTTACTCTCACTCGGACCATCGGTGCTTCTCTTTTTCATGCTGTTGATACTAAATATCACATTACCGAGTCTTTACTTTTGGATAATCTATTTTATTCAAATAGTTAATATAGCAGGAATGGTTGGGGATATCTACATGGCATATATTGCATATAAGATGCCAAAAGACCTGCTTGTTCGGGATCGAGGTGTTGATATTACCTTTTATTCCAGAGAAAATGTATCACAGAAGACGTTGGATTTTAGCTATATTTCTAAAATATGGAAAAACATTGCAAAAAAGCTTTTGCGAAAAAAAGAAACTGAATCTTTGTAAAAACATATTGAAAACAATCATAGAAAAACTATTATATGTTTTATGAAAGGCATGGAGATATCAATGAACAATCGGACGATGCACTATGTTCAACATAAAAGGCAAAAACCGCGTCCCGGCCCAGTTCCCCCTAACAGACGGTACAAAAAACACCGCAGCCCCATTAAGATATTGATCACAATTATTCTCCTTTCGATGGCGCTGCTTGTCTTTTTAGTCGGATTGATTTATGCCGGGGGATATCGCTACATAAAGGTAGAGGTTCCGGCAGGCGGAACGGTCAAGTTTGTCGGACGCACCGAGGACGGGGAGCCGCTGAAGGGGAGGATTATTTATTCCAACGGTCTGACAGGCACCTATGACCGATCTCAGGGAACGGTTGTTTATTCCAACGGTGATGTATATACAGGTTCTCTTAAGAATCTTATGAAGAACGGCAAGGGCAAGATTGTTTATGCAAACGGTGCCTCTTATGAGGGGGATTTTTACAACGATGCCATAACCGGGGAGGGCACTTTCATTTTTGAAAATGGGGACACTTATACCGGCGGCTTTTTGGACGGGAAAAAGCACGGTCAAGGTACTTATACCTGGAATGACGGCTCGGTATATATCGGCGGTTTTGAAGAGGATAAAAAATCAGGACAAGGAATATTTCAATGGGTTGACGGCTCCAGCTATGAGGGAGAGTATAAGAACGACCTGAAAGAGGGAACGGGTATTTACAGATTTGCAAATGGTGATGTTTACGAAGGTCAGTTTGTGGCAGACCAAAGAAGCGGTCAGGGGGTCTATATTTGGTCAAACGGTGAAAAATATGAGGGAGAATTTAGTGCAAATATGCTAAACGGCACCGGAACCTATTACTGGACAAGCGGTCGAACCTATAGCGGGTTTTTTGAAAACGGCGTTATTGTCCGGGTTACCGAAGAGGAAAAAAGCTGATAAGTCAATACAGAACACAAATTAACAATTAAAGAAGATAAGACCGCTGACTCTTTTTGTCAGCGGTCTTATTAGTAGAAAGGCAGGTGGGGATTGTTGGCATTTATCGGTTGTTTTTCTTTTTCTTAATTGAGGCTGTCATATGTATGCCAAGCGTCCTCAGAGCGTTGAGCACCGCCAACACCGTAACCCCTACATCAGCAAAGATAGCAGCCCACAGGGCAGTAAGATTCAGAGCGCTTAAAATCAGCACCAATATTTTAACTGATATGGCAAAAATAATGTTTTGTCGGGCAATTTTTAAGGTTTTTCTTGAAATGAGGATAGCCTCGCCGATTTTTGAGGGCTCATCGGTCATAATGACAACATCGGCCGCCTCAATGGCAGCGTCCGCGCCTAACCCGCCCATTGCGATACCAACATCTGCCCGTGCAAGAACAGGGGCGTCGTTGATCCCGTCACCCGCATAGACCAACCTGCCGCCCTTTGACAGCCCGGTCATCAACTCCTCTATCCTTTCCATCTTTGCTTGGGGCAAAAGCTGAGTGTGTACTTCATCAATACCGAGACGGGCAGCCACATCCTTACCCACAGGATCAATATCTCCGGTGAGCATAGCCGTTTTCTTAACACCTGAAGCCTTCAAATTCAGAATCGCCTGCCGAGCATCATTCTTAATTCTATCGGCAATTACCATATATCCGGCATATACTCCATCCACGGCCAGATGAACAAAGGTGCCCCCTGATACAAATGAAACGTTAGATTCCTCTATATCGCATGATTCAAATGAATCACATGATTTATTTATATCATAGTGAATTTCCATTTCATCCATAAATTTATCATTGCCGACAGAGACTTTTCTGCCGTCAATGGTAGCAACAACACCCTTCCCCGGTATCTCCTGAATATCTGATATGCGTGTTTGATCGATCGGTCTGCCATACGCCCGCAAAAGGGAGGTGGCGACAGGATGACTTGAAAAGCTTTCGGCATGGGCGGCAAGGGAAAGAAACTCCTCTTTGTCGATCTCCCTTGAATGAATCTCTATCAAATTGAATTCACCCTCAGTCAGAGTTCCGGTTTTGTCAAAGGCGACAATTTCCGCTCTTGCAAGCGCCTCTAAATAGTTGCCCCCCTTGATAAGAATGCCTCTGCGGGAGGCGCCTCCGATCCCCCCGAAAAAGCTGAGGGGAACCGATATAACAAGGGCGCAGGGACAGGAAACAACAAGAAAAGAAAGGGCGCGGTAAATCCAGTTGCCGAATGTTTGATCAGGAAGGATCAGCGGTGGCAAAAATGCAAGCAGCAGGGCGGCAATTACGACAACAGGTGTATAATAACGGGCAAATTTTGTGATAAATTGTTCGGATTTAGACTTTTTATTGCCGGCATTTTCTACAAGCTCCAGAATCCTGCTAACCGTTGATTCTTCATACATTTTTGTAACAGCTGCTAAAATAACCCCCGTTTGATTAATGCATCCGCTAAGGATCTCGCTACCCGGCTCAACGACGCGAGGGAGAGATTCACCGGTGAGCGCCGAGGTATCGATTGTAGAGGTCCCCTCGATAACTTTTGCGTCAAGGGGGATGCGCTCCCCCGGTTTTATCAGAATGATATCCCCGATATTTACCTCTCCCGGATCCTTTAGAAGGATATTCTCCCCTTCCCTGACATTTGCAAAATCAGGTCTGATATCCATCAGCTGGGCAATCGATTTTCTTGATTTGTCAACGGCATAGCTTTGAAAATGCTCCCCCACCTGATAAAAAAGCATAACGGCAACACCCTCGGCATACTCTCCGATGGCAAAGGCGCCAATCGATGCAATAGCCATTAAAAAGTTTTCATCAAAAACCTGCCCCCTGAAGATGTTGCTTGCGGCAGACAGTACAATATCGCCGCCAACTGTTATGTAGGCGATAAGATAAATTGTCATAGGAATCCATTGCCTGTCCGTATCTATCAACAGGGCAGCTATAAACAGCAAAAGACCAATAATGATCCTTATGATGCGATTTCTCATAAAAAGTTCCTTTCGGTAATAAACCGGTTGTTATATAACATTAGAAAGTGTTACTATTTAAGCAGAGAAAAGCGGAAAATTGAGGCGAGCATATCCTGCTATATTTCCACCATTTTGACATAGGGTTCCTTTCTTTTAACGATTTTTCTTGCGCCTTTTATAATATCGGGCATTTTCTCTTCGCTTCCTTCTATAATTAATTTTGCCGTTAGAAAATTAACCGAGGCGCTATCGACACCCTCAAGCTCATTAATTCCCCTCTCGATTTTAATAGCGCAGGCGGCACAGCTCAAACCTTCTAGCTTAAATGTTTTTTTCATGTTTCTTCTCCCTGATTAGAATATTTGCTATTCCTCAATGTGTTCAAAGCCTTTTTCCAAGATAGACCTGACATGATCGTCTGCCAGTGAATAATAAACAATTTTTCCCGATCGGCGGTTCTTGACCAGATTTGCCTTCCGCAGAGCCTTGAGTTGATGTGAAATAGCCGATTTTGTCATATTCAGCAGCACCGCCAAATCACATACGCACATTTCACTTTCTTCAAGGGCCCACAGGATTCTGACTCGGGTACTGTCACCAAACATCTTAAAAAAATCGGCAAGATCGTAGAGCTTATTGTCATCGGGCATTTTTTCCCTTGTAGCCGCCACAACCTCCTGATGAATCATTTCACAATCGCAATAAATCTGTTCTCTGCTCATTTTTCTCTCCTATTATCGGTTAAATCAGATTAACTATCATATTTACTGTATAAAATAGCCAATGAGGTTAGTATAAAACAATCGGACAGTTGAACGTTTGTTCAATCGTTCAACTGTTAGTTATATTATAGTTGAACAGATGCTCAATTGTCAATAGTTTTTGACAAAATTTTTGCTTTTTTGTTTGCCATAGATATTAAGCAAAAAAATGTGAATTATCTTTAATATCTCATTAATAACCAGTTAAAGCAAAGTTTATATAAAAATGTTATACTATATCAACTCAAAATCGAAAGGGGCACCTTATAATAAATGCTTAAGCTGGGGAATATTGTAAAAATTTATCAAACGGGGGACATGACCGTTGAGGCACTCAACGACATCTCTCTCGAATTTAGAAAAAGCGAATTTGTATCGATTCTTGGGCCCTCCGGTTGCGGAAAGACTACGATGCTGAATATTATCGGTGGTCTTGACCGCTATACAAAGGGCGAACTGTCAATAGACGGAAAATCGACTAAGAAGTTTACCGATAATGATTGGGATACCTATCGCAACAATTCGGTAGGCTTTGTTTTCCAAACCTACAACCTGATCCCTCACCAAAGCGTCTTGGCGAATGTTGAGCTGGCGCTGACCCTTTCGGGAGTTTCAAAATCGGAGCGCCGGCGCAGAGCTGTTAAGGTGCTGGAGGAGGTGGGACTTGGCAGCCAGCTTTATAAAAAGCCGAATCAGCTCTCGGGCGGTCAGATGCAGCGGGTTGCCATTGCCCGGGCATTGGTAAACAATCCTGATATTTTGCTTGCCGATGAGCCGACAGGGGCCCTGGACTCCGAAACGAGCATTCAGATTATGGAGATCCTTAAGAAGATTTCCAAGGATCGTCTTGTCATCATGGTCACCCATAATCCTGACCTTGCGCAAACTTATTCGACGCGAATAATTAAACTGCTAGACGGCAGATTAATCGAGGACAGCAACCCCTATCATTCCGGCCCTGAACCTGCATCATCCGCTAAAAAACCAAAAAAAACATATATGTCCTTTTTCACCGCCCTCAATCTCAGTCTAAACAACTTGATGACCAAAAAAACCCGCACCTTTATGACCTCTTTTGCCGGAAGCATCGGTATTATCGGCATTGCGCTTATTCTTGCCTTGTCAAGCGGTGTCCGGGACTATATTGCCGATGTACAGGAGGAGACTCTTTCGTCGTATCCTCTGTCCATTCAGGAGCAATCGGTGGATATGATCAGCTTGTTGTCCGCCATGAGTATGTCCGAGGCGAACAATCTGCCCGATCGCACCCTAGACAAGATATATTCCAGTAACATAATGGGAGAGATGATTTCGATCATGCTCTCAAACATCGAATCAAACAATCTTGCCGCCTTCAAAGAATATCTTGAAAGCGAGGAGAGCAAAACCTCCGGGATTGCCTCTTATGCCAATGCAATTCAATACGGTTATAAGGTTGCTCTCAATATTTATAATACCAACAGCGCAAACGGTCTTAAGCAAGTGAACCCAAATACCCTCTTTGATGAGATGGGAGTGAGCGGGATGATGGGAGCCAATTCTTCGCCATTTTCCCCCACCATGTCCTCGATGGATGTTTGGGAGGAGCTTTTAGGGGATACAACCTTGATGTCTTCCCGTTATGAGATAGCCGCCGGAAGGTTGCCCACCGCCCATGATGAAATTATCATCATTGCTGATAAAAACAATCAGATCAGCGACTTTACCCTTTATTCTCTTGGTCTTATCGATTCTTCTGAGCTTATTGCCACCATGCAGGATCTGATGAAGGGGAAGGAAATTGACGGCTTCACCACTAAAAGTGAATCCTTTACCTATGATGAGTTGCTTAAGCTCACATTCAAGCTCGTTCCGGAAACCGATTATTATAAGAAAATAGACGACAAGTGGGTTGATATGAGGGAGGATCCTGTTTTTCTGAAACAGATAACCGACAATGCCGTTGAACTAAAGATTGTCGGCATTGTACGAACAACAGAGGAAAACTCAACCACAGCCCTTCGCGGGGGGATCGGCTATACGAGCGCCCTCACCGAGTATTTGATCGATGCGATCAACAACAGCGAGATTGTAAAGCAGCAAATCGAAAATCCTGAGGTCGACATTTTTACCGGAAAGCCTTTTCCAACCGGAGGTACTGAATTTGACATCACCACCCTGCCGGCCGAACAGCAGGCCTATCTCGCCTCCCTTCCCGAGGAGGAGCGTCAGGCGATGATCGAAAAATATGCCGCAGCCGCTAAAAACACTTATGAAAACAACCTAAGGACGCTCAGCGTTGTTGATCTTGACCATCCCAGTATAATTAA
>JAAYQM010000029.1 GCA_012519315.1 Clostridiales bacterium
CTCTCAAAGGCCACATTCTGCAAATCAAATGCTTACTCCAAATGAAAAAGAAGAGAGTTTTAATATGAGTTAGACATGTTTTTTTACTTTTTTCTGTCTACTATATTGACATCTGTCCACACTTCATTTTCGGTGTCTTGTCTTTTTTATCGATTTTTGCTTTTATCTCTATTTCATAAGGATGTATGCATCTCTCTCAGGACCGACAGAAACATAAGTAATCGGACAATCAACGAGAGATTCAAGGTAGAGTATGTAGTCAAGGGCGGCCTTTGGCAGGCTTTCCTTAGTGCGGCAGCCGGAAATATCGCATTTCCAGCCGGGCATATATTCGTAAACGGGCTTTGCACGACTTAGCCGCGCACCGATGGGAAAATCGCGGATTATTTCACCGTCCACCTCATATCCGGTGCAAATCGGGATTTTTTCCATATAAGAAAGTATATCAAGCTTTGTCAGAGCAAGCTCGTCGGCTCCCTGAACCAAAACACCGTATCTTGAGGCAACCGCATCAAAGGCGCCAACTCTTCTCGGACGCTTGGTTGCTGCGCCGATTTCCTTACCGACACCCCTGAGCATTTCCGCCTCTTCGCCGAACATTTCTGTTGTAAAGGGTCCCTCACCGACACAGGAGGAATAAGCCTTCATAATACCGATGATGCGGTCAAGCTTTTTGCCGGGGATGCCTGCGCCGATAGGTGCATATGCAGCGAGGGTTGATGATGAGGAAGTGTAGGGATAAATACCGAAATCAATGTCACGCAGGGCGCCGAGTTGCGCCTCAAACATGATTTTTTTATCCTTCTTTATGGCATCGGTCAGATAGAGACCGACATCACAGATATAATCGGAAAAAATGGCAGCATATTTTTTGAGATAGTTCAACATTTCATCGTATGAAACAGGGTCTGAATTATAAACGTTTTCAATAGTGAGGGTTTTGTATTCAACAATGCCCTTCAGTCTACGGGCAATCGATTCAAGATCGAGCAGCTCTCCCATGCGGATGGCCTTTTTTAAATATTTGTCACCGTATACGGGAGCGATGCCGCGACGGGTAGAGCCGTATTTTTCACCGGCGAGCCGATCCTCTTCAAGACAGTCGAGACGAACATGATAGGGCATGGTAATGATGGCGCGATCGCTGATTTTAAGATTGTCCGGGTTGATTGTGATCCCTTTTTCCCGCAGGCGGCTTATTTCACCGTCGAGATGAGCGAGATCGATGGCCATGCCGTTTCCCATTACACAAGTGATGTTTGATCTTAGGATGCCGGATGGCAATAAATTTAGTATATATTCGCCGGTATCGTTCACAACAGTGTGACCGGCGTTATTTCCACCTTGATAACGAACAACAATATCCTGGCTTTCGGATAGAAGGTCAACCATGCGACCCTTTCCTTCATCTCCCCAGTTAATACCTACGATTGCAGTTAACATTGCGTTATCCCTCCGTATATCTGTGGCAGAAAGCCACAACATAATAGCCGGTAGCGCAACAGGATAGCGACAGCCGACTATTATATTATATCATATTCGGAGGGTATTGTCATTAATAATGAAGAAATCATCAATTCAAGTTACTTATAAATGATATAACCGTATGTTATATCACGGGCATTGGGTATAAAATAAAATTATAGGAGTTTTTGATAATTTATAGCACAAATTGTCGATGTAATCTTATATATTAGATTTTATCTAATGAGCGGTCAAGCGGATCGTATAATAAAAATAGAAGGTGGAAAATGCAATATCCAGTATAACCAAAAGAATAATATACCACAGAAAGGAAATTTCGATAAGTTGAGAGGCGCCGACAAGGGGTGCTATAAAGCTGATATCCATAAAGCTGGTTATGATAAAGACGATAACGGCGATAATAAGGGTTATCGAATAGAGGGGGATAAATGCCAAAAGAGCGGGTGGGATGCGTGTTTTCTTCTTTATGCGCCGTGCGCGGGCAACTGAGCAAAAGCACATAAGGGCAATTAGAACAGGGAGGGTTAAAAACAATAGCGCAAAGCTAAGGAAAACGAAAAATCCGGATGTCATCGCCTTAACAAAAACCGCAATCTCTCTAAATATCAGGTATTGCGACGCTATCAGCAGCAGTGATAATAAGGTGCAGATATACCATAGCGCAACCGACAGGGCGGCGGAGAGAAGATGGGAGAGGGAATAGCGTTTTCTGACGTCAGCGCTTTTGAAGGCGCTTTTTTTAGGGTATTGTGGCAAGCCGGATTTAAAGGAAGAAATAACACTCTGTAGGGAGATTGATAATGCTATTATTGAAAGGAGCGGGAAAAGAAAAAGGGAGAGAAAAAGAGCGGCATTGCGACTGAAAACGGGGGCAATGAGATAAAGGAGAGAGGAAAAGACGAGGAGTAATAACGGCGGGAGCGCAATTTGCTTAAAATTTGCAACAAAAGGAGTTAAAAGAAACTGGCTGCTGGTATTGTCCTTATAAGCCGAGCCGCCTTTTTTGTTTGAGGTTGGATTTTTCATTTTAGCCGAATCCTTTCTGCGGCAGCAATTAAAAAAAATCCGCCGCAAAGCTGTAAATCATATGATAGTCAAAGAAATATTTATATGTTTTTGAAAAATCAGTTTTTATCAATATTCAGCTGGCGGTAAAGAATGCTTTTTGCCAGTCCGCGATCCTTTGCCGCCGCCTTGATGGCATCCATCTTAGACATTCCCAGCGTATCGATATAATAGGATACATGCTCGGCAGCCGGCAGGTTTTCCCAAAAGCAATTGTCGGCTCCTGCATCCGGATTGCCCGCAACCACCAATACATATTCGCCTCGGGGATCCCGTTCTTTATAAAGGGTAATAGCGCCCTCAAGATCGGTTCGGATAACCTCTTCGTTAAGTTTGGTCAATTCACGGCAGATGGCAATCTTGCGGTTTCCGAGAGTAATATGGAGGTCGGATAGGGTAGCGCGCAATTTATGTGGAGCTTCGTATAAAACAAAGGTGCGCTTTTCGGAGGCAAGCTCGTTCAGTCTTTTTTTACGTTCGTTTTTTGCCGTTGACAAAAAGCCTTCAAACACAAAGCGACCGACCGGCAGGGCGGAGAGGGTAAGCCCCAGGATGGCGGCGCAGGGACCGGGGATGCTTGTGATCGGAATGTTTCGCTCAGCACAGAGGGCGACAAGATCCTCACCGGGGTCACTGATAGCTGGAGTTCCGGCATCGGTGACAAGGGCGCAGGACTCCCCTGCGGCAAGACGGGCGGCAATGATCTCCCCCCTCTCCCGCTTGTTGTGCTCGAAGTAGCTTATCAGCTCCTTTTTTACCCCTATGAAGGCTAGAAGCTTTTGGGTGATGCGTGTATCCTCTGCGGCGATAAAGTCAACCTCGCGCAAAACCTTTATAGCACGGTGGGAAAGATCGGAAAGATTTCCGATTGGCGTTGCGACAAGGTAAAGCATACCCTTGATGATGGCGTTTTTTTCCTCATCGCCGATAAGATTTTCTTCGGCGGAAGTTTTTCTCGTTATACTCATTTACCATTTGTGACAGACAGACCGCAAACGGCTAATCTGCACTCCTTATTTTAGAATATCATCTATAAATACGAAAGGAATTTATAGAATTCCGGTATCGTAAACACGCTGCATCTGCTCGGTGTATTCTCTGGTGCCCTCTTTGTAAATAATAAGAGGCGGAGTGATGATTAGGGAGGGGGCGCCCTCCTTTTTTGCTTCGAGGAGCACAAGAGAAGGGGGGGAGGTTGTGTCCGGATAGACAAAGGTTGCTCTTTTAGGTTCGAGTCTGCTCTTTCTGCAGGCATCGATAAGATCAACAAGGCGATCGGGGCGATAGACACAGTAAAACAACCCCCCGTATTTCAACAATCTTGCGCTAGATGCGCAAAAATCATAGATTGATCCAAACACCTCATGGCGAGCGATGTTTTTCTCGGTCGATTCGTTTGGCTTTCCGCTGTCGGTACGCATATACGGCGGGTTGGTGATGACGATATCAAGCTCCCTTTCGAAATCAGCTGGGGTGATGTCTCGAATGTCGGCATGACGGGAAATAACCTTGTCAGAGAGCCTGTTATATCGGGCGTTTTTTTCAATCAGAAGAGCATACTCCTTTTGCACCTCAACAGAAAAAACACGCTGTATTTTACTTCGTACGGCACACAAAAGGGAAACAATACCCGTACCGCCGCCAAGCTCGGCGGCGATTGCATATTTCGACGGACGGACATATGCGGCAAGAAGGTAGGCGTCGGTGCCAAAGGTCAGACCGTCCCTTCGCTGAATCAATGTCAGGTTTTCATTAACGGTGCATATAAACTCAGGACTGCTTATATCATCCGGTTTGACTGTATGACCGTCTTTCATTTGTGTTTTTGCAGTATTGTTCACAGTAAAGGCTATCCCCTATATATAGTGTAATCTGTATATATTATAACGCTTTGAAAAGCGGTAATGCAAAGATTTTTATTAAAACAAAAGCGGCGCAATACGGAAAAATACCGTAAGCTCCGCTTTCAAGCTCTGCTTTCGAGAGTATCGATTGAAATTATTCTTCGTCCGGAACAGGGGCGTCAACAGGGCAAACGCCGGCACATGCGCCACAATCAATGCACTCGTTGGCATCGATGATGTATTTGCCATCGCCTTCGCTGATACACTCAACAGGGCATTCGCCCTCGCAGACTCCGCAAGCAATGCAGTCATCAGTGATTTTATAAGCCATAATATGTACCTCCAATTATATTTCAACTTATTGTATCATATTGTAGAAAAAAATCAATAGTGTAAATTTTAAATAATGTGTTAACGACCTTATTCGGCGGAAGCAGTGCCGGATCCCTGCTTTTTAGTCGATATAACCTTAAGAAGATCGCGATGGAACAGCTTTGGGGTGTCCGGCTTATCGTTCAGGCTAACCCGTACAAGACCCGCCAAGGGATTTGTTTCGATGACAACGCCGGTACCGCCGGGCGTGCTGACCACCGCCCCCAATGCAGGTGTCTTTTTGATTTCCTCATCATAGATTTCGTGCTCATATCTAAGACAGCACATTAATCTTCCGCAGCAGCCTGAAATTTTAGCCGAATTAAGAGAAAAGTTCTGTTCCTTTGCCATTTTAATCGAAACCTGTACAAATTCGGACAAAAAGCTACCGCAGCAGAAGGGGCGCCCGCATACACCGAGACCGCCAATAAGCTTTGCCTCGTCGCGTATGCCGATCTGCCTAAGCTCGATTCTGGTTTTAAAGATAGCGGCAAGATCCTTGACAAGCTCACGGAAATCAACCCGACCGTCCGAAGTGAAATAAAAGAGAAGCTTGTTGTTGTCAAACGTGTATTCCACATCGACAAGATTCATGTCAAGCTTGTGTTCCTTTATCTTTTGCAGGCAGATCCCGTATGCCTCCCTCTCAAGCTCTTTGTTTTTTTCGGCGTGAGCAAGATCCTCAGGGGTGGCTATCCTGAGAAGAGGGCGGAGAGGGGGGATTATCTCGCTGTCCGGAACCATTTTGTTCGGGATGACCACAGTGCCGATTTCAACGCCGCGGGAGGTCTCGACAATAACCATTTTTTCGCTGGTGACCTTGATGTTTTGCGGCGAGAAATAATACACTTTTCCTGCCGGCTTGAATCGAACGCCGATAATTTCGGTCATGGCAGCTGCGGTGTTTTCGCCGCTTTCGGTATTTATATTATTCAGGTTGTTTTTCATATATTATTATCCTCGATCTGTAATCCTGCGGAAAACAGATCTGTCCTTGTATATAGATTTATTGTATAAAGCCCGGCAGTTTTCGGATAGTCAGAAAACCCCCTGGCGGAATACTGCTTTTCGTGGAAACTAGGCTTTTCTGCCCGTTAATATTTTGTAGCACCGGTTGGCGTAATTAAGCATAAGGGTGTTGATATTCGCACTTTTTGCGAGTGCTGAAATTGCGTCGGCTGTGGCATCGGAAAGACGCAGGGCAACGGCAGTAGTTATTTGAATCGTTTTTTCGATTAATAACTCTCGATCGGTGAAAAAGCACAGTTCGGCATCCTCAAATTTCTTTATCACCAATATATCCCGAAGTCCGAGGTAAATAAGGGATAGAACCTCGGACAATTCCTTCCTCTTTTGCACAATTGAGAGGAAGGACACAAAAAAATCGGAGCGTGAACCGCGGGAAAAAAACTTGTTCAGTATTTCGTCAGCCTGAGTACGGGCGGTAAATGCCGGCTTGCTTCGGGTAGATAAAAGCAGATTTAACGCGTTTCCGATAGTGCCCCCGGCGGCTGTCAGGACTGCATCAAAAGCGGCCGGAGATGTCGTCTTGAGTTTTTTTGCCTGCTTATGATGTGTCAGCAGATAATCGGCTATCTCATCGGGACGCAACCGCTCGGTGTAAAGGGTGGGCGCACGGCTTTTAACGGTGTCAAGCAGGTTTTCTCCCGACTCGCTAAGAAGGAGAAAGAGAACGAAAAAGGGAGGTTCCTCAAGGGCCTTTAGGAAGGCATTTTGCGCTTGAGGGGTCATCAGATGTGCTTCTTCGATAATATATATTTTATTATCCGATTCATTTGACGAAAGGTAGAGATCCTGACGGATATAGCGGATGGCATCCACACCGATGGTTGCCCGATTATCCTCTCTGCGTATTCGGATAAGATCGGGAGATGTGCCCTCTGTCGCTTTGCGACACCTTTCGCAGACCATACAGGGCAGAGGTCTTTTTTCATTATATCGGTTTTGACATAAAAGGGCAGCGGCAATTTGAGTGGCAAAGGTCTTTTTCCCGCTGCCGGGTGGTCCCTCAATAATATAGGCGTGGGAAAGAGTGTTTTGAGCGATATCTTTGCCTAATTTATCGGCTAGGGAGCGATTACGGTAGATTGTAGGGAAGTATTCTCTCAAAGGGGGCACTGCCTTTCATATAATAATTGCTTTGCTAATGAATAATGCTCAAAGGTACTAAAGAAAAGTTATGGTTATTCAATGACCCAGACCTCATCAAAGCCGCAGTCCGACAGATAATCTATCACGCAGTTGTCATAGATTTCCCCAGGGACAATAACGGCGGTACCCGGCGGATAGGGGGCCTGAGGCTCTGCGCAGATTCTGCCCTTTGCCTCGGATAGGTGAAAAAGCCGCGGTGCTTTTGCAAGCAGAGCCTCGGTCATTGTAAGGGCGGCTTTTGGATTTATTGCCGGCAGTTGCGGGGGGGAATAGGGGTTTTCACCGGCAGGCGTTTTAGCAAAATCAGCACATAATGCGCAAAGAATATCAAAGTCTGAGGTTGTATTCATAACAGAGGGAATCAGAACAACGGTATCGGTATCGTAAAATTCGCAAATGATACCATGTTTGTATAAATAATGGTAAAGATCCCGGGGGGATCTGCCCGCAGGTGGTTTTACACACAGGCGAAAGGGATCGGCAATAGGAGGGTTGATAAAAGAAAAGCCGGATGTCGCCAATTTTTTCTTTGCGATATCTATATCGGATAAGAGTGTGTCAAGCAGAGCGCCGCCCTTTGTATGCATAAAAGCGATAGCCTGACAGATAGACAGAGAAACGAGATATGAGGGACTGCTGGAGGCAAAATGTATCATGGCAGTGATCAGCATTTTTTCATGCAGGGTGCCGTCCGAATGGAGCAGAGCGGCGCCGGTGAGCGCCGGGAGTGTTTTATGCAGGGATTCTATCACAAAGGACGCGCCGTTTTTATAAGCGGAAAGGGCACCGTCTTGGAAAAACGGGAGATGGGCGCCGTGAGCCGAATCTACTATCACCGGAATGTTGTATTTTTTTGCCTCTGAAGCGATTGCAGATATATCACAGATTCTGCCATAGTAATCGGGGGAGGTGATGATGATACAGGCGGTGTCCTGATGTGCCTTTATCGCATGAATAACGGCGGCAGGGTCCAGATTTCCCCCCTTGTCACGTAAAAGCCAAACAGGCTGTGCATCGCAGTGGGAAAGGGTATAGATTACCGACATATGCACCGACCGGTCGCAAAGCACCTTTTTCCCTCGACTTCGCATTACTGCGGAAATAGATGCCTGAAGGGCTGCTGTAGCTCCTCCGGCCGAAAAAATCGTTGATTGGGTTTGATAAATTTTACGAATTCGGGCATAAGTTTTTTCAAGAGCTCCGCCTTTTTCGGGGGAAAGGAGGTTATCGGTACAGGGCAGCTCGGTCAGGTCAAAGGGAAGGGCAGAATCAAAGAGGGCGCCGGTCGGACGCCCTTTGTGTCCGGGCATATGAAAGCTGATGTGCCGGTCTGTTGCACAGTTTACAGCAGTGTCAAAAAATTCAAAAAAATTCATATAATTATTATATCAAAGCGCCATAGTATTGTCAATTAATATTTCCTTCCTGCCCCTGTCGATTGGCAATACAGGATGAATTTACAAATTGCTCTTATAGTATATCGACAGCACGGCGGGAAAAAATATAAACAAAGGTATTGATTTTTTTCAATAAAAACGGGGAGGGTGTATGGGCACGGTCAGAGGAAGGGTATTGGCGGTTAGCTTTATTGCTGCCTTTTTGGTTACAACGCTTGCGTTTGGCTACATAGCCCATGACGAGCGTCAAAAAAGAATTAAATCGGAGGAGGCGGCAATTGAGAGGGCGATTATTCAGATGGCGGAGAGCAGTACGGGCATAAAAAAGGCGCTTGAAGAGATAGACTCAAAGACAACTGCCGATGAGCTATTGCGTCTGTCCGCTGAAATTAAGCAGCACTGCCTGGTTGCAACCGCAAAAATGAGTGATCTGCCTGTCGATTTGGAATATACCGCGGGGCTGTATCGCTTTTTTAATATTGCATCCGATTATTCGGAAAGTATGTCCGCCGGCTATGACAACGACGGGCTCAATGTTCTGAAAAGCTATGCAAAAAAAACCGAAAAGCTTTTGAATATGCTGCTTTCCTCGGACAACAGACCGGAGCTTACCGAATCTCTTGCCGATGAGCTGTCTTATTATCCCTATATCTACTATGACGGCAAATATACAAATGACGATACACAGCGGGGCTTTGATCTGCTATATAAATCGGATAAGATCAGCGAGAGGGAGGCATATAAAAAGGCAAAGGAGCTGCTTGGTAAAAATTCAACCCTCACCCTTGTCAGAGGCAACGGCTTCCCTCCTGTTTACACCTATGTGTGCAATAATGCATCAGTTGAAATTTCTGTAATGGGAGGTTTTCCGATAAGATTGCTCTTTGATCTTCCGCAGACTGATGCAAAATATGAGGAAAATGTCTGTGTTCGGGTGGCGGAGGAATATATTGATCAGCTGGGAATAGGCGGGGTCGCTTTGTCAAGAATAAGATGGGCTGACGGCATATGCTTTGCCGAATTTGCAAGGACTTATATAGATGGAAGGCAGCAGGTTTTAAGTGACCGGGAGAGGCTGACGGTCGGGGTCTCTGCCGACACCGGGAGGGTGTGCTATTACGATGCCTATAATTATTATCGTTACCGCTCTGATTGAATGTTAGATAGATCCTGAAAAGGAGTTGAATTATTTTTTCTCAAATTAGGTATTGCAATAAAGATGAATTTTTGATATAATTATAATTGTTATTGAAGGCTGTGATGGTCCGTTGTCAAAACAAGCCTTAAAACAAGATCATACCAGCCGGGGGAGTAGCGGAACCCTGTACCTGAAATCCGCTATAGCAGGGGTAGATTCCCGGCACGAGGATTGCGTCTGTGTGGTCAGCACCGTTTGCAGACGTGTTGAGAAGCGGGTCTTGCGCAATCGCTCGCTGTGAACCATGTCAGGTGGGGAACCAAGCAGCATTAAGCAGATTGAGTGATGTGCCGCAAGGGTGCCTGTTTTGAGCGTCTGCGGCGGAAAGCGAGCGGAGAGGTAGATTCGACTGTCGGGTGTATGATCTTGTTTTATGGCTTGTTGCACGGCTTTCTGACAGGATTAATAAATTGCTTTGGCGGGTGGATTAAATTCCCTCGCCAATTTTACAATTTGGGAGGTAGGCACAATTGCATCAAGCATTATATCGCAAGTGGCGCCCGGCTGTTTTTGATGATGTTTGCGGACAGGAGCATATTACGCCAATCTTAAAATATGAGGTCGCAAATAATAAAATATCTCACGCCTATCTTTTCTGCGGTTCTCGGGGAACGGGGAAAACAACTTGTGCAAAAATACTCGCCAAGGCGGTAAATTGCCTGAATCCTCAAAAGGGCAACCCATGCTGCAAATGTGCCGCCTGTCTCGATATCGAATCGGGAGCCGCTACCGATGTGCTTGAAATGGATGCCGCTTCCAACAACGGCATTGATAATATCCGCGATATTCGGCAGGAGGTTGTATATACCCCCGCCAGTCTTAAATATCGTGTCTATATTGTCGATGAGGTTCACGCCTTGTCGTTAAATGCCTTTAACGCACTTTTAAAGACCCTTGAGGAGCCGCCTGCTCATGTCATTTTCATTCTTGCGACTACCGAGATGCATAAGCTCCCCGCAACAATTGTATCAAGATGTCAGCGTTTTGATTTCAAGCGTATAGCAACAAAGGTCATTTTCGATAGACTGATGCAAATCGCAAGTGCGGAGGGTATTCTCCTGCCTGAGCGCTCTGCCAGAATTATCGCAAGACTTTCACAAGGGGGGATGCGGGACGCTATCAGCCTGCTGGAGCTTTGCTCCTCTCAAGGCGAGGAAATGACGCCCGAGCTTGTGAGCGAGCTGCTTGGTGTCAGCGGACGAGAGGAGATATTCAATCTTGTCTCTGCCATTGCGGACAAAGATTACGAAAAAATCCTTCTTACTATTGCGGAAGTGGCTCTCTCTTCAAAAGATATCACAGTTTTTTGGCAGGAGATTATCGGCTTTTATCGTGATATGCTGGTGACTAAGACCGTTTCGGGAGCAGACGCATTTTTAGAGCTTAGCGACAATGAGGAGGAACAGCTTAAAGAGGTAGCCGGGAGATTCAGTCTTGAAACTATTATCTATCACAGCCGCCTGCTTGATGACAGCCTTTATACCATACAGCGCGCGGCAGTTTCAAAGCGTGCGGTGGCAGAGCTAACGTTAATACGGATGTGCGACAGCCGTCTGGATGAGACAAATGCCGCTCTGCTTGCTCGAATTTCCGAGCTTGAGGATCAGGTGGCCCTCCTCAGCGCCGGTCATTACAGACAGCCTCCAGAGACCAAATCACAGTCATCGGTGCCAAAAGCCGGGATAGTTACTCCCATAAAAGAAAAGAATACTTCAAAGGGAGCCGCTTCAAAAGAAAGCATTTCAAAAGAAAGCAAGCCAAAAAAAGGAGCTGCCGAAAAAAAACCGGCAGAGCCCATTTCACAAGGAAAAAAGGTATTGCGCGCTTTGCCGTATTGGGCGGAATTGATTGACAAAATCGGACGAACAAGTAAGCCAACGGCAGGTTTACTTATCGGCTCGAGAGGATACAGCACCGGGGAAAGCGGGAATTTCCTCATTCGTGTATCAAGTCCCTTCGCTGTCGATATGCTAATGCGCCTCTCTAATTTTGAATTGATACACTCGGCGCTATGCACCTTTGAGAAGCGGGAAATCTCCGATGCCGCTGTTAAAATCGAGCAAGCTCCTCAAAAGAAGGAGGATAATGACACCCTTGTCATTGACGAATTGATAAAAAATGCCGCCGACTGATGGTTTACTTCGGATAGCGGTATTAAAAAATATAAATTTAATATTAATCATCAACATAAGGAGAAAAGAATATGAGAGCCAGATTGCCTAAGGGTATGGGCGGTGGTCCCCAAAATATGCAAAGCATGCTTAAACAAGCCCAGAAAATGCAGGAGGAAATTGCTGCACTGCAGGAAGAATTGGAATCACGCGAGTATGAGGTAACTGCCGGCGGCGGAGTTGTCGGGGTTAAAATAAATGGCAGACGTGAGATTTTGAACATTACTATCCAGCCTGAAATTGTTGATCCCGACGACATTGAGACCCTTTCGGATATCCTTGTCGCCGCTGTCAATGAAGCGATTAAAAAGGTGGAAGAGGTCAGCAGCACAGAGATGGCGAAAATCACCGGCAATATTGGCATGCCCGGATTATTCTGAGCCAAATCGGAGGATATTGATTATACCACGGAGGATTTTTAAATGTCCGAACATATAGCCCCCCTTGCACGGCTGATCGAGCAGTTCAGGCTCCTGTCCGGAATAGGGCAAAAAACCGCCCAGAGGCTGGCATTCTGCGTACTTGACTTTACCGACGAGCAGGCGGCGGAGTTTGCAAAGGCAATCTTGGATGCTAAAAGAAGCATTGTCCGTTGTTCTAGTTGCGGAAACTATTCGACGGGAGAGCTTTGCTCGGTATGCGCCGATGATTCACGGGACAAGTCTACCATTTGCGTTGTTGAGGATGCCAAAACGATTATCGCCCTTGAAAAGGTGAGAAATTATACAGGTCTATATCATGTGCTGGGCGGTGTGCTTTCCCCGATGAATGGCATCGGTTCGGATAAATTAAGAATCGCTGAGCTTGTTGAGCGTGTTACCGCAGGTGGTGTAGAGGAAATAATCCTTGCGACAAATCCTACCGTTGAGGGGGAAGCGACAGCTTTGTACATTGCACGTTTGCTTGCGTCTCATGGTGTAA
>JAAYQM010000030.1 GCA_012519315.1 Clostridiales bacterium
ATCCACAGCATCCATTATAGTATAGCAACTTTTTTAAAGTTCTTGGAGAGGAACTCTAAAAACTACTACTTTTATATAATACGAGGAAATATATTGCAATGATCGATAATATAAATAACGAAAACACCGAAACAAAGCTTAGTGACAAGCTGTTTTACAAAAAAAAGAGCGCGTATGAGCTGTTAAATCGAGCCGAAATCGAGGAGGCATACAGCTATGCTAAGGGCTATACACAATTCCTTGATGAGGCGAAAACCGAGCGGGAATCGGTGATAGCCGCCATAAAGATGGCGGAGGCTGCCGGTTTTGTCCCCTATACCCTGGGGATGCCTTTGGAGCAAGGCGGTCGCTATTATTATAACAATCGGGGAAGGGGTCTTTATGTTTTCACCACCGGACGGCGTCCTGTGGAGGAGGGCATACGAATTCTTGCCGCCCATATTGATTCACCGAGAATAGATCTCAAGCAGGTTCCGGTTTATGAAGATAGCGGGATGTGCTTTTTCAAGACCCATTATTACGGAGGAATCCGCAAATATCAGTGGATGGCTCTGCCCCTTGCTTTGCACGGAGTTGTAGTGAAAGCGGATGGGACCTCCGTTAACATTGTAGTTGGCGAAAATGAGGGGGAGCCGGTGTTCTGCATTAATGATCTTTTGCCCCATCTGGCACAGGATCAGAATACAAAGCCCCTCGGTACCGCGATTGCGGGTGAAACCTTAAATTTGCTTGTCGGTGCCTGCCCTTACGGAATCGAAGGAGAGGAGCGGATTAAGCTTAATCTGCTGAAAATACTCAACGAGAAGTATGGCATTGCCGAGGCCGATTTTATGAGTGCTGAGCTGTGTGCCGTTCCGGCGGCAAAGGCGAGGGATGTTGGCTTTGACCGTGCGTTGATCGGGGCATATGGCCATGACGATCGCGTTTGCGCATATCCTGCCCTGACGGCAGTACTGAAAAATGCTAATTCGGAATACCCCTTAATGTGTGTGCTTGCCGATAAAGAGGAGACGGGCAGCAACGGCAACACCGGCATGAAATGCCGGATTTTCTCCGATTTGATTGATGAGATCTCCCGCAGTCTCGGCGGCAATCCGAATATTGTTCGCGCCAATTCAAAATGCCTGTCTGCCGATGTTGCCGCAGCCTATGATCCGAATTTCTCCGATGTTTACGAAAAGCGGAACAGTGCCATTCTTTCTTGCGGTGTTGCCATGTCCAAATATACAGGTTCCCGCGGGAAATCGGGCACCAGTGACGCCTCAGCCGAATATGTTGCTTATATTCGCGGCATTTTTGAGGGTGAGGGGGTTGTTTTTCAAACGGCGGAGCTTGGCAAGGTTGATCTCGGCGGCGGCGGCACTGTCGCTATGTATATCGCTAATGAAAATATCGAGATTGTGGATGTTGGCGTGCCCGTTTTATCGATGCACGCCCCCTTTGAGGTGGTCTCAAAGGTTGACCTATATGCTGCCTATCGCGCTTTTGCCGCTTTTTGCAGGAGATGATTGACATTTTAACAAGAAGGAGAATTTACCCATATGCTTGACAAGCTTCACAGCGCTGAGCTGCGATTTGAACAGATAGAGTCGGAGATTGCCCGCCCCGAGGTCATAGCCGATCAGGAAGAGTTTAAAAAATTGATGCGTGAATTTAAAAATTTATCCCCGATTATTGAAAAATATCGGGAGTATAAAGATACTGATCGGGCAATGGTTGAGGCGCAGGAGCTTGCAGCAGATGCTTCGCAAGACGCTGAAATACGGGAGCTTGCCAATGAGGAGTATCACCTTTTGCGTGAGAAGCTTGCGCAAATCAGGGAGGAGCTGACCATTCTGCTGCTGCCTCGGGATCCGAATGATGACAAAAACGTCATTGTGGAAATTCGCAGCGGCGCCGGCGGGGAGGAGGCTGCCCTATTTGCCTATGTGCTTTACCGAATGTATACGATGTATGCCGAGTCACAGCGGTGGAAGGTTGAGCTTATAAGCCTTAACGAAACCGGGCTTGGCGGCTTTAAAGAAGTTGCTTTTATGATAATCGGTGACGGCGCTTATTCAAAGCTGAAATTTGAGAGTGGGGTTCACCGTGTGCAGCGGGTTCCCGAAACAGAGGCGTCCGGGCGCATTCATACCTCGACTGTGACGGTTGCAGTTCTTCCTGAGGCGGAGGAGGTTGAGATTGAGATAAATCCCGCCGACCTAAAGATAGAAACTGCTAAATCCAGCGGCGCCGGCGGTCAGCACGTTAACAAAACCGAGTCGGCGATCCGCTTGATTCACAAGCCTACCGGTATAACTATCGAATGTCAGGACGAGCGCAGCCAGCATAAAAATCGTGAAAAGGCTATGAGATTGCTTCGTTCAAAGCTTTATGACATGAAGCAGAGGGAGCAGGAGGAAAAAATCGCCTCGGAGCGAAGGAGTCAGGTTGGTACGGGCGATCGCAGTGAGCGCATACGTACTTACAACTATCCTCAAGGCAGGGTTACCGATCACAGGATCGGGCTGACCTTGTATTCACTGGAAAACTTCCTTAACGGGAATATAGGAGAAATGATAGAGGCGTTGATAACCGCCGATACCGCTGAAAAATTAAAGGGAAATGATATCTGAACAAATCGCTACCGAAATTGTAAAAATCTCCCCTGACGGGAGAAATGATAATGCCCTTCGACGTGCCGGCGATATTTTGCGCCGGGGCGGTCTTGTGGTCTTTCCGACCGAGACGGTATACGGTCTTGGCGCTAACGCAAGAAGCGCTGATGCCTGCGCGAGAATATTTGCAGCCAAGGGGCGCCCTCAGGACAACCCTCTGATTGTCCATGTTGCAAGTCCGGCAGATGCCGAGGAATTTTGTTTTACTACCCCGCTTTACTATAAGCTTGCCGAGGCTTTTATGCCGGGTCCGATTACCGTGATTATGCCAAGTCGCGGGGTTATACCGAAAGAGGTAACGGCGGGACTTGACAGCGTAGGCGTTCGCTGCCCTTCTCATCCTGTGGCGCATCACCTGCTTGTCGCTGCCGGTCTGCCTGTTGCAGCACCCTCCGCAAACCTTTCGGGTCGCCCGTCTCCGACCTCGGCCGATCATGTGATTGCCGATCTTTTTGGGCGGGTGGATATGATTATTGACGGCGGGGATGCGGATATCGGTCTCGAATCGACTATTGTTAAAATAAATGAGGAGGGGCTTATTCTGTTGCGCCCGGGTGCCGTTACTTATGATGCGCTTCTATGTGTTTGCGAAAAGGTCAGCATAGCCCCTGCTGTGACCGACCCTCTTTCAGAAGAGGAGCGACCCCTATCTCCCGGGATGAAATATCGTCATTATGCGCCAAAGGCGCCCTTGTTTTTGCTTGAGGGAAATGATGAGGCAAGGCGAAGCTTTATGATCGAAAAGATTGCGTCGGGGGAGAATTGCCTCTTTTTATGCTATGAAGAGGAGATGACATTACCCGGTCTTAAAGCCCTAAGTATCGGGAAAAAAAGTGATTTTGAGACTCAGGGCAGACGCTTGTTTGCCTGCTTGCGTGAGGCTGATGCCGCGGGGGTTCAATGTATTTATGCGCCGATGCCTCCTCGTTCGGGCATGGGTCTTGCGCTTTATAATCGCTTGATACGTGCTGCCGCTCATCAGGTTATCAGCCTTTGAAGGGGCGGTATCTGCCGATGCGGATATTTTTTCGGTTACACTTGCCTTTTTGTTGCGTGTCTTTTTGCTTGTGTAACAAATCTTTTAGAAGGGAAAATTGATACATCACCCTTTGTGATTGATCAATATTAGTGTGAAATATGGCGAAAAAACGAAAAAATAATGATTCGACATTCAACGGGAAGGTACCTGCGGCATTGCCCACATATCAGCCTATTACCGAAACAATAGAGACTAACTATATGCCCTATGTCATGAGCGTGATTGTTTCCCGTGCCATCCCCGAGATTGACGGGTTTAAGCCTGCTCACCGCAAGCTGCTCTATACGATGTACAAGATGGGTCTTTTGACCGGACCGCGCACAAAAAGCGCCAATGTCGTGGGGCAAACCATGCGCCTGAGCCCTCATGGCGATGCCGCTATTTATGAGACATTGGTACGTCTCACAAGGGGAAATGAGGCGCTGCTCCATCCTTTTATTGATTCGAAGGGCAGCTTTGGAAAGCAATACAGCCGAAATATGGCATATGCCGCTTCTCGTTATACTGAAGTAAAGTTGGATCCGTTTTGCAGCGAGATTTTCAGCGGGATCGATAAGAATGCGGTAGATTTTGTGCCCAATTATGACAATACCACCGTTGAGCCTACCCTTCTTCCCACGACCTTTCCGAATATTTTGCTCTCTCCCAATATCGGTATTGCGGTAGGGATGGCATGCTCGATTTGCTCCTTTAATTTGGGGGAGCTGTGTGATGCTACAATTGCCCTGCTTAAAAATCCGAAAACGTCGCCGGAAAAAATTCTGGATATTCTGAAGGCACCCGATTTTTCCACCGGCGCCTCGATAATATATGACAGGGAGCAAATGGCAGAGATCTATCGGACAGGGCGGGGCTGCTTCAAGATGCGGGCACGTTATACCTATGACAAAAGGGCAAATTGCATCGATATTATTCAGATTCCCTATTCGACCACCATCGAGCTGATAATGAAGAAAATTACCGAGCTTGTCAAGGACGGCAAGCTTAAGGAAATCGTGGATTTTCGAGATGAAATCGACCTTCACGGTTTTAAGCTGACAATCGACCTGCGTCGCGGAACAGACCCCGATTTGCTAATGGCAAAGCTCTACAAGCTAACCCCTTTGGAGGACAGCTTTGATTGCAATTTTAACATTTTGGTGAACGGCGTACCCCGCCTTATGGGCGTTGTTGAAATCCTTGAGGAATGGATTAACTTTCGTATCGGGTGCTACCGCCGGGAACTTAATTTTGAGCTTAATAAAAAGCAGGAAAAGCTCCATCTTTTGCTGGGACTTGGCAAAATTCTGCTTGATATCGACAAGGCCATAAGGATTGTACGCTCTACTGAGCTTGAAAGCAAGGTTGTGCCAAATCTAATGGAGGCCTTTTCTATTGACGAGGTTCAGGCGGAATATATTGCGGAAATAAAGTTGAGACATCTCAACCGCGAATATATTATCAATCGGATTCGGGAAATCGAGGATTTGCAAAAGGAAATCGCCGAGCTTGAGGATCTTATTTCGGATGAGCTGAAACTGAAGGCAAAGATTGCACAGCAGCTTGCCGTAGTCAAGAAGAAGTATGCAAAGCCGAGGAAGACCCAGCTGATTTGCGCATCGGAAATTGAGGAGCCGGACGAGGAGGTCTTCGTCGAGAATTATAATGTCAGGGTTTTGCTGACAAAAGAGGGCTATTTCAAAAAAATTACCCTGCAGTCGCTGCGGGGCAATGACGAGCAAAAGCTCAAGGAAGGCGATGAAATTATCGATTCTGAGGAATGTGACAACAAGTCGGAGTTTTTCTTTATCACCGATAAAGCGCGGCTTTACAGGGTAAAGGTTGCTGATTTTGAGCCTGTTAAGGCATCTGCTTTAGGAGATTTTTTGCCGGCTAAGCTCTCGATGGAAAATGACGAGCGTCCTATTATGATGAAGGTGATCGCCGACAACATCCTTGATCACCATATCATCTATTTGTTTGAAAACGGCAAGGGGCTCAGGGTGCCGATGAGCGCATATCAAACAAAGAGCAATCGGAGAAAGCTCAGCGGCGTTTATTCCACCGTCTCTCCTATTGTTGCGGCCATTTATGAGAGCGAGCCTGTTGACATTATGCTGATCAACTCTGCCTCAAGGGCGATTGTTATCAGTTCGGACCTGATACCTGTTAAGACGACAAGAACGGCGGTAGGTGTCTCCCTGATTAATCTGAGAGGGAAGCATACCTTAGTTACCGCTTATAAAGATTTTGCAGATAAGTATGAAAATGCAGCATCCTATCGCAAGAGAAAAATTCCTGCCACCGGTGTGCTTCTTCCGGATTCAAGGTAATGTTGCACAAATTTTCAGAAAAGCACTTTATTTTTTCTGAAAAATGTTGTATAATGACCAATACTATCCCAAGAGTAAAAAACAGTACGAATAAATTCTGTTTTTGAGGCTTTTTGATTTTACTGATGACCGGTGGGAAAAATTGTCTCATAATCGCCCATTTAATAAAGAAAAATTGCAGATTTTTTGGGCAAAGGGGGAAAAACAATTGTCAACTCAAAACAAAAAGGACAGAGCCGACGATTCTAAGCGTGTCCCTAAAAGTCAAAAATATTATAGAATAATTGCATTGCTTATGGCGGTGCTTATGCTAAGCGGCATGCTGTTTTATACAATTCTTCAGATGATCGTGGCGGCGAATGCGATATCTTCCGATTCCGGCCAGATGATTGCGGTGGGACTGATGTATGGCTCCGACGTTACCGTCGGGTTTCAGACCGATACCCCTAATGGCTTTACGGTAGGGTCAGCGGTTATAAAAAGAGGGGAACGCACATTCACCCCGCTCTGGATTCTGGAAAATACAAGGGTCTCGGTTGCCTGTGATCGCAATCTTGTGAAAGAGGGAACGGCTTACAAGATCGCTACCGGTACGAAGGTTACTGTTGGCGGGTATCATCTTCAGCTTGATGCGATACCCGCTGACCGCGAGGAGGCTATACAGCTTGTCGAAAGTGTTAATACATATCTTGACGGAACAGATTATTATGCAATTCCAAGCTATATAGACGGATCATATCGTGTGCGTGTCGGTCACTTTGCCAGCGAGGAAGCGGCGAATAGCGCAGCCGATACGCTACCCGATTTAACAAGTGAATATCCTCTTTCGGTTGTCTCTCCTGCCAATGCCGGAGTGGCGGTACTTGACCCTAACAACAACAGAATTTTGTTTGAGTATGACTGTGGAGAGGCCTCAAATATCGGTCTTGAGCCTGTTCAGACCGGGAGTCAAAAGGTCTATACCAAAACGCCGGCACAACGGATTTATGACGGTGTTTTTGTTTATCGCAGATATACCACCTCCACAGTGGACGGTGTATCGGTAATAAATCTTCTGCCTCTTGAGGAGTATGTCGCCGGTGTTATTCCGTGGGAGATTAGTCCCTCATGGCATCATGAGACACAGAAGGTTTTTGCCATAGCCGCACGAACCTTTGCGCTGCAAGGTCTCTATCGTCATGAGGCTTACGGTTTTGATCTCTGCAATCAGCCCCATTGCCAAGCCTATCTTGGCTGCGGGACGGCAAATGATAATGTATACAGTGCCATTGCCGAAACAGAGGGCATGGTTTTAGCCTATAATAACAGGCTGGCGAGCATCTTCTATTCTTCCTCCGCCGGCGGCGAGACTATTACAGCAAATCATGCCTGGGTGAGCAACCCGGGTCCCTACATTGTCTCTCAGCCAACACCGTGGGAGAAGTATTCTATCCGATATAACGGTATTTGGATTGAAGAGGTTTCTCCTACCGAGCTTAGGGACTATCTTTATAATACCAAAGGATATAGCAACCTGAAGGGGGCTTCGATTGACTCAATAATAATAGAAGAGTACGCGGGACAGACAGGCTATGTTTATACGATAACCTTTAAGGACTCTTTGGGCAATACCAAAACTGTAAACAAATCGGACAACATCCGATCAGTGCTTGCCAGATATGTAAAAAGCTCTAATTTCGTTGTGGGGAAGGGGAGTGTAACCCGCACCTACGACAATGTTAATCAAGTATCGGTGACCCCGGTTGATACGACTCCTCCGCCTACACTATATGACAAAATAACGTCGAAAGCGGCCGATGTTTTAAATCAGTTTAACAAGATGTTTAATCTGACCGGCAGCGGCATTCAATCGGCTCTGCCTGACAATACGGCAACTAAAAAAGCCGCAACCGGCGGGGATGCCGGCGAGCTACGGCTGATGATGGAGGACGGTCAATATAATGTCAGCATTGATAAAACCACCGTGACCGAGACGATTACCGCCTCGAAGAGCGGAAACTTTATCTTTGCCGGCAGGGGCTATGGACACGGGGTTGGCATCAGTCAGTGGGGTGCTCTTGATTTGGCAGAGGCAGGCGCTTCCGCTGAGTTTATATTGAACACCTATTTCCCCGGAATTCAGATCATGCCTCTTGACGAGCTTAAATAATTGATTGGTGGAATCTATTAATAAAACAACACGAGTACCTGAAAGATCGGGTACTCGTGTTGTTTTATGCTGATTTTTGCGGGTCAAGTATCGGCTATGTTGATTATTTCCAAATTACATTCGGTGGCATAAGAGACGGTGAAGTAGGTACCGCCTCCTGTTCCGTTATAATAACAGAGGCAGATGCTGCTGCTTTCAACGAGATGCCGATTTCTTGTGTGCATACAGCCGCAAAAATATTTTTCGGTGATATAGACGATTTTGTCGGCCCGGGATTTGATTGTTTCATACTTGCAGATGTCCTTTTTAGACCATCTTTTGGCCTGATCTCGGCAAGGAAGAACAAGAATCAGGTTGATATGGGGGTAGGTTGCTTTAAGGGAAAGAACAACTTCTGCGGCTAGCATGTCAAAGCCGAGAGCGCCTCCGCTGCCAAAATATCTGTACCCCCTTTTGATGAGGTTGATTATTTCAAGGCTTAGGCGGTTGGTAAGCTGCTCTATCTCGCTATTTGGTATTACCCGGTGGCCGGTAAAACAACAGGTTTGTGATCGCATAGCATTACCCCCGTAGATTCTTGCTCATTTGTCTCTGCTAAAGACCGGAGAGAGCAGCTCCTATGACGGTGCCGTATTGTGAATCGTCCGGTATAATAAAATTAACGTCGAAGAGACGGGACAGGGATTTGAATAGATTTCGTGCCTGCCGCACCGTTGTGAGGTTGCCTGTCAGCACAATGTCGGTGACATTGCGGGTTCTTGCCGCGAAGATTGCGATCATGGCAATCGTTTCAAAAACCATGTTGATGATGCCGAGGGCAATATCGCTTTTTGTGGCAATGTCACTGAGCTTGCCGAAGTTTGCCGCCGTCATTTCGGTAGGCATATCGGGGAGAACATTGTTCTTTACAATATCGCTGACTCTAAGATCGATATTTTTCAGATTCCCTTCATCGGCAAGATCCTGAATATGCTCTATATTGTCCATGCCAAGGAGCTTTTTAGACAGACCCATCAGTGTTCCGCCACCGATGCCGGTGCCGCCGAGGTAGTCGATAATAGTATTGTTTTTGGCATAAATTACGGCAGTGCCCGTTCCCATGCTGACAACAACCGCTTCCTCAAGCCCCGAAAGATAGAGCCCGCCGAGAGCAGTGCTGCGGAATTCAGGCACCATCTCACTCGGGAGACCGTAAATCGGTTTGGCAACATAGGAGGAGCCGACTCCGGTTATCATTACCTTCTCGATGTTATTTAGCTCTAATTCATAATTATCGATAAACTTTCCAAATGCCCCGTAAATAGAGGTGATTGGATCGGTGGCCCGCACAAACAAGGGGGGCATCAGCTTATTTTCATCCTTTGTTTTTCTAAAGCCGACGATTTTTGTCGTGCTGCCACCAATATCAATACCTACAACAACGTTCATTGCAAAAAACCATAATCGGCAGTCACAAAAGGGTGACGTCCGAATCTTCCTTATTTCTTAATAATATAAAGAGGGTGTTATCAAAAACATCCCGTGCCTTATTATCTCAGGGAGAAAGGCAGATAAAGACTATAAAATGAGATATTTTACATTATATCATAAATTTGCAGTAACACACCGATTTGTGTTGCACAGTGCGGCAAATTTCTCAATTCGCCAGCGGCGAATTGCGTTACTTTATCGTGGTATC
>JAAYQM010000031.1 GCA_012519315.1 Clostridiales bacterium
CATAAATTTGCAGTAACACACCGATGTGCGCTACATCGTGCGGCAAATTTTTGCCTTATCTTAAATTCATTATATCATATTTGGAATAAAATTTCCAGTCCGACCAAAAATAAACCGCAGAGACAGCCGACTTTTTCAAAAAAAAATCGACCGCTGACTCTGCTTTGTCAGCGGTCTGAACCTCGGTTGTAGCGAGGTTGTTTTTGCTATATTGAGTAGATCAGCCTGCTTTTTCAATAACGTTTACATTTGCCGGAATAATTCCCGTCTGTTCGTAGACAATCTCATAAATCTGAGCAAGCTTATTTGGAAGTAGCTCTTCAGCTTTGACAACAATACTGGCTGTGGTTCCATTAATTACGGCGACACACTGCTCAATCCCTTTGGATCTGATCAATGACTCAATATTCGCCTCCTTTTCAATATCAAGGGCGATTCTGGAAATATCCTCAAGGGCTTGCTCCTTAGTGACCTCAAGTGCATCATCGCTGGCAACAACAGCCTGAAGAACCTCAAGAGCCTCATCTCTTGCCCGTTGACGGCTGAGCACTGTTGCCGCAAAATAATCTTCCTCATTACCGCCCACATTCTGATTATCTCCGTTGTTTTTTCCGACATCGCCATATTCGTCTTCCATATTGTTTTTACCGTATCCGATATCGTCCAAAGGATTAGTAAAAAAGAGATAATTTAAATAAATCGCCAGCCCGATAAACAGCACCGAGCTGATAATTATGATGTTTCTCTTTCCGATTTTTGATACGACTTCCTTTGTTTTGTCCCATGCCTTTGTCAATTTAGGATGAATTTTCATAAAAACCGCCTCCGATTATTTGCTTATTATTTCATTACTCTACTCTACGCCGTTCTATTTATATTCGGTATCATTTTCAATTATGACATAAAATCTATCCTATTTTATTATTTCCCTGCCGCAACATAAATGCGATTTGAGGGCAAATTAAAGGCAGCTGATAAAAGATCGGTGATTTCCTTTTTTACGCCGATATTGTCCCCGCCGGTGCAAACAACGGCTATGCCGCAGATTTTCGGATAGTTTTCCTTAACCAAAAGCCCGTTCGGACTGCCGCTTGAGGAAGAAATCACATATTCGGATTTTTGTCTGTCCGTTCCGCTGATTTCACTGTTCTGCGCATAGACATATTCACTGCCCGCCTCAAGGGTGAGCAAAACAGATACATTAGAAGCCCCCTTGACTTGCGCACATAGGACGGTAACCCTCTCTTCAAGAGATCTTCGATAATCTTCGATATTATCTATCTGTGATTTGGCATTTTCCTGTCCGTTGCCAGTCTCCTTCTGCTTGCCCCTATCAGAAAGAAGGCCTCCCCCCGCCACGAGCAAAAGGCCAAGCACAAGGCCGAAAATAATCAGCCCCTTTCCCTTCATGTTTTTAAAGTATTTGTAAATTGCGCCGCTCTCCATATTTCCCCCCGTTTTCTATATACTACCCGTTTACAACCTCACATTCACAGCCTACAAGAGAGGTGATATAGCTTTCAATTTCCCTTGAATCTTTCCACATGGAATAGCCTGTCAACTGTATGCGTAGTTTTTCGATAACCACCGCTTTCGGATCCGAACGATCAAGCTCAAGTTCAACCTCAACCTCCTCCTCCGGTATGCCAAAGCGATCGTACAAGAGTATTTTTATCCCCTCCTTGATGGTATCCTGACTTTTTTCAAGAATCCACTTATCGGTCTTTTCCCTTTCCTCATCATAGCTTTTATCCCTCGTTTCGCTTTCGAGGATAATCAGATTGTCAAGGGATGAGATAACGTTTAATAAGGATTTCAGCGGGGAAAGCAGCACAATAACCACCGCAAGCGCGATCGCATAATTGATATACTTCTTCATCGTTCCGCTTACCGGAGAAAATGCGCTAAGCAAGCCGGCTACAGCGGCAACAATTACAAGGGAGGACAAATATTCCCGCAGCGTATCCATATGTCTTCCTTTCTTTCCTCTTTCAGAGTGGTTGGTGCTATGTCCCTAGGGCAACCGTACATTTAATAAACACCGTCAGACAAACAAGGAAAAGCACCGAGGTGCATGCCACCATGGCAAGACCGAGATTGTATATTCCCTTAAGCTCATTTATCAGCCGATTTTCCCTTGTAGAGCCGAGCAGTCCCGCCACCGCGCCGGAGATGCCGAGGGCAAGCTTTCCCATAAGCAGCGAAAAGAAAGCCGGCATTGCGCTGAGAATGATGACCACCACCGCAACGACTCCCACCATGTTTTTAATTAATGTAAGGCTTCCCGCCACTGTTTTTATCGCCTCCCCAAGTGCGGAGCCGACCACTGGAACAAAGCTTCCCACGGCGAATTTTGCCGTTTTTGCCGCAACATTGTCGGCGCTATTTGCAATGGCGCTTTGATAAGCGAAGACGGCGCTCATTAGAGTGGTTAAAAAGACAATCAAGATTGTGTAAGTCTTTTTTATGAGATTTGACACCTCAGACAAATCTATTTCAACGCAAAAAACCGATACAATCGCAAACCCAAAGCAAATACGAAGCAGGGGAACAAGAGCGTAATAACAAATGTTTTCTATCACCGTTACAAAGGTCATAAGTCCTGCGTTTGCCGCCACGGCGGACGCCACATTTCCCCCCGCCGCATAAAGACCGCCCATCACGGGAAGCAGGCCGGTCATAAAGACGTTGATTCTTTCGATAGTTTCGGAAACGGTCTCAAGCTGTCCGTTCATAAAAGAGAATATCGACAATGCCACGCATAAGCTGCAGGCAAGCTCCACGATCTTTGACAAGCCATCGTTATGTATCCCTCCCCGGAACAGATTAAACACAGAGGAAAGGATCAGAATACCGAGGATCATTGAAAGGCTGCCGAGAGAGGCCTTCGCCGCCGCCACAAGGGCATCAAGCGCCTTTGCCGCAAGATAATCAAACCCGACAAGCTGCGCAATTGCCTCCGAGGATGTTCCCTCCTCCCCCTCAAGCAGATTGTCGGGAAGCTGCCCCCTAATATCGTCGGGGATAAGGGACTTTAGCGAATCGAGATATTCCTCTCCCCCTCCGCCGTCGGACGCCTGTCCGCAAATCGTAAGCAAAACAGCAAACAAGCAGCCAAAAATCAGCAGCAAGACGCCTTTTTTAATAATTCTTGAATATCTCAATTTTTTTACCTCCCCTTTGCTCATCCGCTAATTGCCCCTCTTGCCAGATCAACAATCTCCTTGATAAGCGGGAGACAAATAATCAAAACCTCCGCCTTTCCCGCCAGCTCAAGCTTTGTTGCCATGCTGTTTTCCCCCGTGTCCCGACACAGCTCGGCGCTCGTTTGGACAACAAAGCCAACGCCAATCGCTTTAAACAATGTTTCGGCATAAGGGGCAAGGGCGCTTTCATTCATCAGATCGGTCATATATTTCAACACCGGTAAATACGCCGACAAGGCATAGCCGATAAGCATTATTCCCCCGGCAAGCCCTACCAGCAGGGCGTATTCGCTACGCTGCTGCCGGAGCAATAGGATGAGCATCACGCAGAGAATAGCAAATCCGCAGATCTTCATCGTAACCATAGTTAAAACCCGAATGTCGATTTAACGGTGTTGAGTAAATCTCCGATTCTCCCAACAAGCATCAATAATACAATGATGACCCCTGCAAGGGTGACATAAAGAGCCAGATCATCCCCCTTGGCTTTGCCTAAAATCTGAGTCGACACCGCGACTAGAATTCCGACACCGAATATTTTTATAATCAAGCTGACGTCCATATTTCAAGGCTTCCTTTCTAAACACGATTTTATAAACCTTAAATGCCCACACAAACATAGGCTGCTTGTCTATTGAAGATATCAAAAGCTAGATAAGGATAATAATAATCATGATGCCGATGGTAAAAATCAGCGTTCTGTAGATTTTGCACTTCTTAGGCATCTCATTTTTTTGTTTTGCGTAAAGCTCCTCAAGTGCGCCAATATGATAATCGCAGCTGTTAAGCTGCTCCTCTTGAAATCCGCGTCCAAGTTCACTTGCAAAGGCATAGAGCAGCTCAAATTCATTCTGGTCTATATAAAGCATACTCTCACATTCATAAAGAGCCGCCTCAAAGCCCTTCTCCCGCAACACATTCACAAAGCCGCATTCCTCAAGTGTGCGGTTGTTAAAGCTTTGGTATATTTCGGCGACCGGTGTTTTGTAGCAGGCAACCTGCGCCTTTATATACCTCAACAGAATCAAAAATGCCTCGGTCTGCCGCATCCGCCGCTGGGCAAAGGTTGTAATCTGCGACGATAAATAAAGGGAAACCAAAAGAATCGTCGCCGCGCCGAAAAGCTTAATATAGCTCATCTCCTTACCTCCTCATCCCGATAACCGAGTTCATACTGAAACTCAGTTGCTCCCGGTCTGCGATCAATACCGAGATAGGCACCAAAGATTCTGCTCTCATGCAAAAGGGCGATGGCAGGTCGAAGGAGCAACTCCTGCTTGCTAGATGCGTGCGCCGATGCAATAAGGGGCACACCGCTGCTTTGTACCGCTAATATCGCCCGCGCCTCATCTAAGGCTCCGATTTCATCACAAATAATAAATTCGGGAGAAAGGGTTCTTGTAGCAATTTCAATACCGGCAGCCTTCGGATAACCGGATAACACATCGATAAGACAGTGTTCGCGCAGACCGCCGCCCTCAAGCTCCCCGCGGGAATCAATCAGCGCCACGCGCCGGGGCGCTCTCCCGCTTGACAACCGGACAGCAAGGTCTCGCAGCAGGGTCGTTTTACCGACGCCGGGGCGGGAATATATAAGGAGCCCGGAGGGGTAATCCATGCCTTTTAGAATTTTTTCCGCATACCCTCCAATGCCGGGAATATGGCGGGGAATACGTATATTTACCGAGGAGATCTCACTGATACCGATAATTTTATCTTTATCTAAAACCGCACGACCGCACACACCCACCCGATATCCGTTGCCGATGCTTATATATCCCGCCTTTAAGGTTTCGCTGTGGGCATAGATCGAGCCGCCGCAAAATAGTTTAACTGTCTGAGATAGCTCGGCGGCAGTACAAAGGGCGGGTAAAACCATGTTTTTGCCGTCAAGGGTGATTGAGACAGGGCGGGACGCTCTCAGCCGTATCTCATTGAGTCGCTGCTCAAAATTCGGCATGGTATCAACACAGTCATCGATTGCCTCCCTTGCACGAAGGGGGAGCATCTCAAGAACGCCCATAAAAGCCTCTGAAAATTGAATAATTACCATGAAACATATCCTCGACACGGACTATCTTTGATTACTAAATTATATTAGGCTTGTCTTGAGGATATGACAAAAAGAAGAAGCAATTTTACAAGGGAGATTTTTCAGCTTTTGTCACGCAATAAAAAATTCCCCTATGAAAAGCCTTCGTAAAAAGCTTCTCATAGGGAAAATCCTTCTCGTTTTTTCAATTTATGGAACGTTGGCCTAAAATAGCGGTGTACTTTTTATAAAATGCTTCAAACTCGCCCCTATCAAGGGCATTACGTATTTCTTGCATAAGCTCATTATAAAAATAGAGATTGTGCAGGACCGCAAGACGCATGCCAAGCATCTCCCGCGCCTTAAGAAGATGTCGAATATAAGCCCTGCTGTAGCTGCGGCAGGCAGGACACTTGCAATTTTCATCAAAAGGGCGGGTATCATCCATATAACGCTCGTTCATTATATTTATTCGTCCATGCCATGTAAATACACTGCCGTGACGTGCGTTTCGACTGGGCATCACACAATCGAAAAAGTCTATTCCCCGCCACACTGCCTCCAAAATATTCACAGGAGTTCCAACCCCCATCAAATAACGAGGTCGGTCAGCAGGCATGTAAGGCTCGACAGCATCGATAATGCGGTACATCTCTTCGGCGCTCTCACCCACAGCAAGACCGCCGATAGCATAGCCGTCAAGATCCAGCTCTCTGATTTTTTTCATATTTTCAATACGAAGATCGGCATATGTGCTGCCCTGATTAATACCGAAAAGCATCTGCTTTGGGTTAATGGTATCGGTCTTAGCATTAAGGCGATCAAGCTCCGCTTTGCAGCGATAGAGCCAACGAACGGTACGTTCGCAGGACTTGGCGGTATAATCATATGGGGCGGGATTTTCGATACATTCATCAAATGCCATGGCAATGGTGGAGCCGAGACGGGACTGAATCCGCATACTCTCCTCCGGTCCCATAAAGATGCGCTTTCCGTCAATGTGCGACTGAAAGTGTACCCCCTCCTCGGTGATATATCGGAGCTTTGCTAATGAAAAAACCTGAAAACCGCCGCTATCGGTAAGGATAGGTCCTTGCCAATTAAAAAAGCGATGCAATCCGCCAAGCTTGTATATCAGCTTATCGCCGGGACGAATATGAAGATGGTAGGTATTGGACAAGGCAACCTGACAATGAACGTCCAGAAGGTCGTTGGTCGATATCCCCCCCTTCACAGCGGCGCTTGTTGCGACATTCATAAAAACCGGAGTTTCAATAATGCCGTGAATGGTCTCGAACTGTCCTCTTCGTGCTTTATTTTCCTTTTTTACCAGTGTAAACATCGATGGCGTACCCTTTCCAGCCGAAGCCTTTTGCATTCGGCAAGATGTTTCCAAGACGGCAAAGGCAACGCCGCCTATGTACTTGACTTTGTAATACTAAATAGTTATATGTAGTATATATCGATTATAATAAAATTTATCCGCGTGAAAACTGCCGGTCAAGATAATTCTTTGTCATCTCGGTAAGGACCGGACGCCCATGGGGGCAAACAGTAATGTCGGGCAGCCTCATTAACATATCGCACAGCCAGGCAATATGCTCAGGGGCGTCTGTTCGTCCCGCCTTAAGGGCCGCCTTGCAAGCAGCCTGATAGAGTGCCTGCTCATAGAGAATATCCCTTGTGATGTTTGCATTGCCGGTCCCTTTTGAGAGGCGATCCACAATGGTTGTAAAAACATCGGAGGCGTCCGCGGGCAAAATCATATCAGGAAGGCGATTGATAAAAACAACCTTTTTTTCAAGCTCAATAGTGTAATCAAAACCGGTAGCAACAATCTCCTCCCGAAATTCCTCGGCGGTAGCAAGCTCCTCTCCGGTAAGAGGTACCCTAATGGGCAAAAGCAAAAACTGCGGTGCATGATCGGCGCCAGTCATGGCGGCACTCAGCTTTTCAAAAATAATGCGCTCATGAGCGGCATGCTTATCAATGATTAGCAGCCGATCCTCGGTCTCCACAAGAATATAGCAATTAAATACCTCTCCTATAATACGGTATTCCTTTTGAGGGGCGGCGGCTGTATCCGTGCTGCCTTCAGCCGCTGAGGATGAAAAATCCTCTGATGCTTTTAAAGGTTTTTCCTGTGGAACAGGTTGGGCATCCTTGACTTGATGGAAATCGCCCCCATTCTCAGACACCTTTTCGACAAAGTTTCCCCCTTTTCGCGGCGGAGTATTGTCAGGTATTGGAGATTGCTTTTCTATCCTATAACCAAATGCCGAAGGAGATGTACGAATCACATCGGGCGGCATCGCACTGCTAAAGGTGAGGGAGGTCGGCGGGATGCGAATCTGTTCACTCCGAGCCTCTCCCCGCTCCTCAATCGGCAAAAATGCATTGATTGCAGACACCCCGCGCCGAGCAGTTCCGGCAGGGCTCTTTGCCTTTTCGGTGTCAAGCCGGGATAGATTTTTAAGGGTAAGCTCCGGCTTTTTATCATTCGCGTCAAGAGCCGATTTTGCGGCATAATAGATCGCACCGAAGACCGCTTTTTCATTTGAAAATTTCACCTCAAGCTTCGCAGGATGAACATTAACATCAACGGCAGCGGGATTAATGTCGATAAAAAGCACGCACACGGGGAATTTTTCAGGCGCAATATAAGAATGATAGGCCTGCTCGATGGCGGCCATAGCGGTACGGCTTTTTACATATCGACCATTTACAAAAAAGTTTTGATAATTGCGATTTGCCCGCACATTGTCCGAACGGCCGACATAACCGCTTACCTTTATCCCGTCGCTTTCCCCTTCAACCTCGATCAGCCGACCGGCGAACTCTCGCCCAAGAAGGGCATAGATGGTATTGTATAAATTCCCGTCACCGACTGTTGAAAATTTAATATTTCCGTCAACAATAAACTTAAAGGCAATCTCAGGATGAGAAAGAGCAATTTTCTCAATAGCCGCCCCCGCTGCCATTGTTTCGGCAGCGTCCCGCTTCAGAAATTTGCGGCGAGCAGGAACATTAGCAAAAAGATCCTCGACTATAACCGTTGTTCCGTCGGAACAGCCGG
>JAAYQM010000032.1 GCA_012519315.1 Clostridiales bacterium
ACAAGACTTTGCTTAAATTCTTCATCATATTTTCGATAAGTACTCATTTTTTTATCTCCTTTTTATTGTCTACTGAAATTATACTGCATTTCACTATCCGCTGTCTACTTTATTAGTATACATCCACATCCACCACAAAGCAAGAAAAATCGGCATAGCCGGTAACACATACCAAACTATGCCGATATTTTTCCAGGATTAAAAATCCCTAAGACTAACCCTCTAACAGCGGGTTTTTACAGCCCTCTGACAAAACTTTGTCAGAGGGCTGTAAGCATTCACGAAATAGAGAGCATTGTTGTTATTAGCATTGGATATCAATTAGCTATTTGTTCTTTGTGACAGTCTTTAAAGCTCGGATTTAGTACTTAATAAACTTATCGCCCGGTACGCCGCAAATACTGCACCTATCAGGAACGAATTTTTCTATGTTTCCGCATACAGGGCAAAGGTAATAAAAGACCTCCTCTGTATTGTCAATGTTCTCCAGTGCATCCTTATAAAGCTTAGCATGAACCTCTTCCGCTTTCATAGCAAATGTAAATGACATAGCAGCAGCCTTATTGCCTTCCGCTTCCGCTTGTTTTATAAAAGGAGGGTACATTTCCTTATATTCATAGGTTTCGCCCTTGATTCCATCCTTAAGGTTCTCTGCTGTAGATCCGATTTTTCCTGCAACCTCAAAATGCTTTAAAGCATGCAAAGTTTCGGCGTCGGCGGCGGCTCTAAACAACTTTGCGGCATTGAGTTTCCCTTCTTTTTCTGCTTTCTTTGCATATGCGGTGTACTTTCTGTTAGCCTCAGCTTCTCCTGCAAATGCTGCCATCAAATTTTCCAGTGTCTTATTTTCACTCACTTTATTATTCTCCTTGTTTTTACCGAGCAACTCTATTAGCTTTTCCACGGCCTCTTTGGGTAAGCCCTCCCCTTTGTTATTGTCAAGCAGTGACTTTAAAAAATGCTGTGTATTATCACTTTGGGGAAGCATATATCCCGCTTCACGAATGATATCCTCCGCCATGATGCGATTCGATTTTTCAATAGCGGTGGCCAGCTTGCCGGGCAGTACGGCAGCAATATTCTCTTGCTGTGACTTGCTGCGCAAAAGTGCTTTTAATGCGCCGATAACCGCCCCGGATTTTTGCTGCTGCGGTGGATATTCATGAGGAACCATTGAAATCGCGCCGGACGGGCAGGCATCGGCACAGTCACCGCATCCGATACATTTTTCTACATCTATGATACTGTTTTCTGTATCCGATGCTCCGGTGGGGCAAACATACAGGCATAGACAGTCTTTGGTACACAAGCGTATATTTCTTACCGCATATTTCTTAGCCATTCTGACTACCTCCCCTCAACCTTTTCAAATTTCCAATTCGGAACTTTACAAACAGGGCAAACCTCCGGCAGATTATCCCCTATGTAAACAAATCCACAAATGCTACAAACATAAACACCGGTATTCTCCAGCATGGTATCTCCCATCTTTTGATACCGGGTTAGGAGAGATTTTAGGATGCGTGTAACCTTCTCGCTCCAGACAAGGGCACGAAGCGCACCCCGATCTTTAGCATCAGATGCTACAGCATTAGCATTCGGGAGACCCTTGGTAAGATCCTTCTCGATAAGATCAAGTAGCTGACCGAAATCAGGATCCTCGGCAGGTGCCGATGCCGATTTAAAATAATCAGCCAATTTCAAAAATAGAGCAGCCTCTTCCGGTTTATACTGCTTTTCACAGCCTCGGGCAAGATTTGTGCAGAGAGCGCCGATCTCCAAAGGTGACAGCTCCCGCATATCCGCGGTGGCGTTCGTTACCGGCTGCGGCTTTTCCTCTCGAACAGGGATAGTATCTTCCTGCTTTTCAAATTCCAATTTTTCCGCAGCACAGAGAGGACAAACAAAGTCATCCGGCAGATCCTCCCACCTTGTGCCCGGTGCAATGCCGGCTTCCGGTATTCCGCTTGCCTCGTCGTAGACAAATCCGCAAACGGTACATACGTATTTTGCCATTTTCTAACCCCCTTTGTTTATATAATTACATTATGGACGGGATGCATTACATATTGATTATAACATTTATCGACATGAATTTCCATAAATAATAAAATATTTCTTAATTGCCACATTCGACATGATCTTGAATGTTGGGCTTTATACTGCATTTGCAGTGATGCCTCAGCGCAAAAGACCGTTTGGATAGGGGAAGACTTTGGGCAAATCGGAAGCCGTTACACAGGTGCTGCAATCAGCCATTAACGTTGAACTCTGCCAGAGCCGTCGCCTGCAGCCAGCTTTTCCACCTCTGCTACCGAAACCATGTTAAAATCACCCTCGACGGTATGCTTCAGACAGCTTGCGGCAACGGCAAACTCAATGCACTTTTGGGGATCGTATCCCATAAGGGAGGCATAGATAAGACCGGCGCCAAAGCTGTCCCCCCCGCCTACACGGTCGACGATGTGAATAGGATAGGTTTTGCTGAAATAATACTGACCGCCGGTGTGCAGCATAGCGCCCCAGTTGTTGTCATTGGCTGAAATAGAACCGCGCAGTGTGATGGCTACCGTAGAAAAATCGAACCGGTCGGTGAGCTTTTTGGCAACCTGTTTGTACCCCTCGTGGCTGACAACACCGGCAGTGATGTCAGTGTTGTCGGCGTGAATACCGAAAACATCGCCGGCGTCCTCCTCGTTGGCGATACAGAGGTCAACATATTGCATTAGATTGCCCATAACGCTGCCTGCCTTTTCTCGGCTCCAGAGCTTTTTGCGATAATTGAGATCACAGCTTATTTTTAGACCCATTGCCTTTGCCTTTTTGCAGGCTTCAAGACAGATCTCGGCGACATTGTCCCCAAGGGCAGGGGTGATGCCGGTGAAGTGGAACCAATCGGCGCCGCTGAAAATACTATCCCAATCAAAATCGCTTTTTTCAGCGGTAGCAATTGCGGAATTTGAGCGGTCATAGATGACAAGAGAGGGTCTTTGGCTGGCGCCCTTTTCTAAAAAATAGATGCCCACACGCTCTCCCCCGCGGGCAATATATGAGGTGTCAACACCAAAACGGCGGAGGGAATTGACCGCAGCCTGTCCGATTTCATGCTTTGGAAGCTTTGTAACAAAGGAAGCATGTATGCCGAAATTTGCAAGGGAAACGGCTACATTGGCCTCACCGCCTCCGTATACTACATCAAATTTATCGGCCTGAACAAATCTGAGATATCCCTCAGGTTGAAGACGAAGCATGATTTCTCCAAAGGTTACAACTTTTTTCATTAGATAAACCCTTCCTTTCAAATTAATATTCAGAAGTGAGCTATGTATTATTTTTTCTGTACCAGATGTAGGGCAAAACCGCCAACCGAATCCTTAAGATAAATGGCAGCCGGCTTGCCGTCAGCGCCGTATTTCATGCTTTTGGTATCAAAGCCAACCCCTTGACGCTCAAGATAAGCTACAGCGCGGTCGAGATAATTGGTGGCAATGGCGATGTGTCCGTTCTTTCCGGGGCCGCATTGCTTCATAAGTTCAAAGATACTGCCGCAGAAGATCGAGCTGTTTGAGATTTTGCTTTCCAGTCCAAAAAGACCGCAAAGACTTTCTGCAATCCTGATGCCCTCCTCCTCACCTTCGGTGTTGATTCCTATATGGCCGAACTCAAATCCGAGCATCTGCATAACAGCTTCACGGGTCAGGCGCTCGATTTCGGTAAAATCGCCGGCCATAATCATTTGTGGCTTAACCATGAAGCTGCCGCCGCAGGCCAGTACCTTCGGGTGATCCAGATATGCCTTGAGATTGTTTGGATTGATCCCCCCGGTGGGCATAAACATGAGATTGCCGTAAGGCTCGGCAAGTGCCTTTATCATTGGTAGCCCGCCCGAGGCTTCCGCAGGGAAGAATTTGACTACCTTTAGCCCAAGGTCAAGGGCAGCTTCAATCTCGGTTGGATTGCAAATGCCGGGGATAATGGTATATCCCTTTTCAAGACAGTGGGTTACTACCTTCGGGTTGAGACCCGGACTGACCAAAAATTTTGCCCCGGCGTTAATGGCGGAGTCAGCCTGATCACAGGTGAGCACCGTCCCGGCACCGATGAGCATCGTTGGAAAGGCTTTGGTCACCGCTCGTATCGATTCCTCGGCGGCGGCGGTGCGAAAGGTGATTTCCGCACAGGGAAGCCCTCCTTGCATAAGGGCGCGGCCAAGGGGGAGTGCATCCTCTACACTCTTCAGCTTAACCACCGGTATAAGACCCATCTCACCTATTTTTTGGTACAAATCAGTCATAATTATCTCCTTCTGTTTCACTGTATGAAACTGCATTTCATTATATATCGATTCTATTATACAATACTGACATGATAAGTCAATAGCAATTGTTGAAAAAACAAGTGGGTTGTGTTAAAATAGCGTCAGGATACTGAAATTAAAAAAGAAGATAGGATAGTGAAACTATGTCAAGTCAACCATCGGTTCAATCCGGAGTACGGATTCTTAGTCTGCTTGAGACCTTGTCAAAATGCGGTTATGCCGGAATCACCGAGCTTTCACAGCTGACGGGGCTGAATAAAACAACGGTTTACCGCCTGATAGGCACCCTTGCTGAACAAAACTATGTACGGCAGGATAAAAAAACCGGAAAATATTATCTAACATATAAGCTTTTGACCGTTGCCGACCGTATCAAGGATCACATTGATCTTGTGGCGGTCGTCCGCCCTCATTTAGAGGACTTGTGCGACAAAACCGGCGAGACGGTGCATTTCGTCTTACGGGAGGGGGTTGACGTCGTTTATATCGACAAGGTGGAATCATTGAAAAACACCTTTCGCATGGTTTCACGTATCGGACTTCATCATTCGGCATTTTCGACGGGGGTGGGGAAGGCTATTTTGGCCCATCTTCCCGACGATAAGATAAGGGTACTGTGGGATGCGGCGGATATTGCGCCGAGGACATACAATACGATTACAAATTATGACGATTTTATAAAAGAAATTTATAATATAAGGGAAACGGGCTATGCGAAGGATCAAGAGGAAAACGAGCTTGGTGTGAGCTGTGTGGCTGTGGCATTGAGAGATTACACAGGTGTTGTAAACAATGCCTTCAGCATCTCGGCGCCCGCATCTCGTATGACGCCTGAGAGAATAGGTGAGTTTGCGGAAATGCTTATCCAAACGAAAATGAATATTCAAGCGGAGATAGATGGCTGAGAAGTTGGCAACAATTTGCGATGCGGGGCAATCATATCGGGTAGGCTGTCAGCCCGAATTGATAGAGCTGCAGGGCTGCAACCGCGTTGTATATCATACAGCCGGCAAAGACCCCCGTTAAGAGGACGTATTTTGCCGCTCTATGCCGGACAAGCTTGTCAACAGCCATAATCATTAAGGTGACAAAGGCCCAGGCAAAGAACAAGGTATTCAATACCACGGCATTTTCATTGATGTTCAACGCCTTTATAAAAACGAAAAAGAAAGATGCCAAAACACCGGCAAAAGCCACTTGAGCCAACCGATCTTTGTAATTTGCGACAAATCCCAGGAGAACAAGGACAAGCAAAACAATTCCGATAATCGAATAGAAGTCGGGGATTGCCATCACCCAGCTTTTTTGTGTTTCTGAGGGGTGGGAGGGGGGCGCGATCAGACTTGTCCGAACAAAGCACAAATAGTGCATAAGCTTTGTGTTGCCGCTGAGGTTTTCATCCATCCAACCGCGGCTTTCAAAATTGTTGATCTGTGTTCGCAAATCGAGCAAGCCGGAAGCCTTGCCGAAAAACATCAGCAGAAATGCAAAGGTAAATCCGCATATCAAAACATCTTTCCAGAAATCTTTTTTAGGCTTTAATGTTAAGAGAAAGACATAGGCATTGCAAATGACGGCGCCGGAGGCCGCCGAGATCCAAAGTTCCTCGTCCCTTTGTCGACTTAGGCTTTGATAGATGGCAATCAATACGAAAATCAGGGTTATTACCCGCCGTTCGGTAACAACGGCAAGAACAAGTGTCGGAAAGCTGAAGGAAAAAATCAGCAGCGCTAGCAGGCGAACATACCGATCTTTAGATATCATACGGGACAGCATGACATAGGCAATCAGCAGAAGCCAAACTTGTACAAGGGTATGGGCAATGGTTCTCCACAGAGACATTTCGGGCAGCAAATCTGCCAGCTGAAGAATGGGCATTGACAAATTCGGCTCAAGCGGATATTGGTAATAGGACCAATAGTAAAACGGATTAATTAAATAGGAGGAATTAGGCAGACTGTCATAGGAGTAGATCCTATCCAAGCCGCCATAGTAAATATCGGTATTATTGTATAGAAGCACGACATAAATAAAGGTCAGCACCGCGGCTATGCATAAAAAGCGGCGTTCGCCTTTTGTCAGAGTGGTCAAGACCGATTTTACCGCCTCAAAAAGGGAGGTTGCAAAGAACAAATAAAACACTGTCAGGGGAATGAAAAACAAAAGGGACAAAACCCATTGCGGCAAAGTGAAGCTTAATGGATTTTCGGCTATCCCTAAGGCGGAGGGAAGATGAAACCACCATGCCTTTATGTTGTTGAGATAGGCGATATTGACATTGGCATTGGCGTAAAATTGTACAATATAGATGCCGGCACATCTCATGGCAAAGAGCAGCAGCAAAGCCTGTGTAGTGCGGGAGTGCGCCCGCACTCTGGCGTACAGATTTTCAAGAAAGCTCTTGCAAAAGAGCAAAAAAATAAGGCAAACGAGCACGAACACGGCAAAGACGGCAATACAAGCCGCTACTAACGTATTCTGCCCATTAAATGCCTGAAAAAAGAAAACCGCCGATTGGGTGTTGAGTACAAGTGAGAGATATGTACCGCACAGGATGAGAGCGATTTTAAAGAAAGCAACAAAAAGTTGTGGTTTTCGGGCTTTTGGGAGGGATTTTTGATAGATATTTGTTGACTGCATGAAAAAAGTCCTCCGATATTCCATGGTTTATACTGCTTATTATAGACTTTCTTGAATTTCTTGTCAATAATCTCCGATTATAATATATTTTAGCTTGAATTCTCTGTGAAAACCTTATATAATAATAGCAAGTTGACGCACATTAAATCGGCTTTTGAGGTGAAGAGATGAAATATTATATTAAGGTAGCCCGGCCGCGCAATTGGCTTAAGAATGTTTTTGTATTTGTCCCCCTTTTCTTTTCGATGGAAGTATCCAAGGCGGGTAAACTGATAGCAACTCTGCTTGCGTTTATCACCTTCTGCCTTATTTCCTCGGCTGTTTATATTTGCAACGACATAGCCGATAGAAAGGCGGATGCCGCCCATCCGATAAAAAAATCTCGTCCCATTGCCTCAGGTAGCCTTTCGGTAAAAAATGCCGCCCTTTTTGCAGGAATACTGACAGTATTCAGCCTTGTTATGGGCTTTTTGATAAATTTGTGGCTTGGGGTAATTACCGTATTTTATCTTATTCTAAACTTAGCCTACACATGGAAACTGAAGCATCTGCCGATTATCGACTGTTTTTGCATTGCCACCGGTTTTGTTTTACGGGTATATGCCGGCGGAGCGGCCTGCCAAGAGCCCGTTTCCGACTGGCTGTTTTTAACCGTTGTTTCTATGGCGCTTTTTATGGCGTTCGGCAAGCGCCGCGGCGAGCTGCTAAAAGTTTCTCCATTGGCAACCCGGCAGGTTTTACGTCAGTATGATCCTCAGTTTTTAGATGGAATAGTATTCGCCTGTGCCGGCTTGTCCGTTACATTTTACTCGCTGTGGGCGTTAAATCGCGGATGCTACATGATTTATACCGTACCCCTTATTATTTTCATTGTGGCAAAGTATCTGCAGCTTATACATATGCCTGATTCCCACGGAGACCCGACAACGGTGATATTACAGGATAAGGTCTTGTTGTGTGCCTGCGGTGTTTACGGCATTACCGCAACATTATTACTCTACTTTGGGAGCGGTCTATGAAAATAAAACCGGATGCCCGTTTTCAGAAGATTGAGGATATTTCCCCCGAATATCTGAAGGCACATAACATTTCTGGGATTCTTCTGGACATTGACAATACCATTGTGGTAGACGGTAAGACCGAGATATCCGCGGCGGTCTTACAATGGCTCAAAAACATCGATCTGCCGGTATGCCTTTTGTCAAACGGAAAAGAGCCACGGGTAAAAATGCTCGCCCGCAATTTGGGGCTTCATTACATATTCAGAGCGAAAAAACCCATAAAAAAAGGGTACATTCAGGGGGCGGCGTTACTCGGCATCTCGGATTTTAGGCAGATTGCGGTTATCGGTGACCAAATTTTATCCGATATTTGGGGCGGGGTGCGCATTGGCTGCTACACCATCAAGGTAGAGCCTATCGATCCCTCCGCCGACCCGTTTCCCGTTAAGATGAAACGTCTGCTTGAAAAACTTGTTACATAAATTTCCCCTTGTATTATCATTTCTTGCCTAAGATTCAAAGAAGCCGGATATTTTACATCAATTATGTAATATGGTGGCTTGATTTTTCAGCACAGATTTAAAAGGGGCTGCCGCAAAATGAAAGTTTTGCGGCAGCCTCTGAAGCATGGATCATTGCGATCCATGCCTTTTTTTGTGCCTTAAATACTGTGAATGGTGAGAGTCGCCGATTTTAGGAGAAAATCGGTGCCGCTGTTTACAATAGTCAGCTTTGATTTTTTTTCTTCGGGTGCGATCAGATCGGTGAATGAGAAGGGAAGGGTCATTCCTGCATTGGCGGGAATCATGTGGGAGATGTATGGCTCGTTGTTTATGCACACATCAATCTTCGCCTGATCTTCTTGAGAAAGCCCCTCGGCGTATATAGTGATGCTTATGATATAATTCCCGGATTTTGCAATGATGACAGCTCCTGTGCCGTCGAGGGACAGATAGGGTGCGCCGCCGGTTATTGTGGTATTAAAGGCTATAGCAGCCTTTGAGGGCAGGCTGATTTCCCTCTTGTCTGCCAGACAGGTTAGTGCATATTGTGCCCCTAAATGGTGTGGCGCAGGACCCGTTGGTCCCGTTGGTCCTCTCGGACCACGAGGACCTGTCGGACCTGTGGGACCGGTATCTCCCTTTTCTCCCTGGGGTCCTTCAGGACCCGGAAATCCTCTCGGACCCCGTGGTCCTTCCGGTCCTGTCGGTCCCACCGGACCCTCCGGTCCCATGCAGCCCTGTGGTCCTTCCGGTCCTCTTTCCCCTTGAGGACCCTCAGGTCCAGGACGACCGGGAGGACCGGTGTCTCCCTTAGGTCCTATGCAGCCATAGGGACAGGCAGACTTAGGTTTTTCGGGTAGAATTAAATGTTTGTCTGAATCGGAATCGCGCAGAAATTCCTTTTCGGACTTTAAGTCATTGGTTGATTTCCCTGTGGAATATTTTTTCAGCTCCGGCGGTATAGCAGATATACTTTTCAGCGGAGGGCCGTCTTTGTTATCGCTGCAATAATCATTGTCACTTTTATTCTTGCAATTTGGACAATCGGGTCGATTGCAGTAAATTTTTTTAAAATTCTTGCTTATGTTATACTCCTCAAACATGACAAAACTCCTTAACTAAATTGTTTTCTATGTAATGCTGTCATTTTATCTTATGTTTAAAAATTTACATTGGTTACAGATGAGCCTGAAGATATGGTGATGTCTGTATTATTTATGAAGCTTTTCCCCCTGAGCTATTAAATGTCCCAACAAAAATTGACACGTTAACCCATATTGTTACATATACTACTATGGGATAATTTATTTGTCCTAATCTCACTAGAACGACGATTAATTAAGCTGTCCCTAGTCTTTTTGATGTTTTTGTAGGCGCTGCAATGGTCACTTATGCGACCGTCCTGACCAAACACAAAAAATATTGTCGCGACATATATTATACAGGGATGAGTTGATTATCCCAATACACGATGAAAGGAAATGTAAAATGTCAGATTATTGCTCTGATTGCGGGATAAAGCATTTTTTATCCCAGAATTCATACAGTTCCGAATTCAATGATCATGAAAAGCGCTGTCCGTTGCATGATTGCGATGATCATGGTAAGCATTGCCCCATGAGAAATTTCTGTCATGATCATCCATGTCCGAAGTGTCCCCCCGGCCCGCCCGGTCCTCGCGGTCCAAAAGGTGATCCCGGCTGCCCAGGACCCGTAGGCCCGCCCGGTCCCCAGGGTCCCATGGGTCCGAGAGGACCACAAGGAGTGCGTGGAGACTCCGGTCCGCAAGGCGATCCCGGATGCCCCGGCCCCAGAGGTCCAAGAGGTAATCCCGGTCCTATCGGCCCGCCCGGTCCCCAGGGTCCTATGGGTCCGCAGGGTATCCCCGGTCCGCGAGGTTGTCCGGGTCCGGAGGGTCCACAAGGTCCCACCGGCGATACCGGTCCTACCGGACCAACCGGTGACACCGGACCCACAGGCGACACCGGACCAACCGGCGATACCGGACCCACAGGTGACACCGGACCCACAGGTGACACCGGTCCTACCGGCGACACCGGACCAACCGGCGACACCGGACCAACCGGCGACACCGGACCTACAGGTGACACCGGACCCACGGGCGATACCGGACCAACCGGCGATACCGGACCCACAGGTGACACCGGTCCTACCGGCGACACCGGACCTACAGGTGACACCGGACCTACAGGTGACACCGGACCAACCGGCGATACCGGCCCTACAGGTGACACCGGACCCACCGGCGACACCGGTCCTACAGGTGACACCGGACCAACCGGCGATACCGGTCCCACAGGTCCGGGAGCGACAACAATATATTTAGCAACAGATCAATCTGTCAGCGATGGCGGATGGATCGGGCTTGGCACTTCTTCGTCAGAACCCTTGTTTACAAGCAGTACGGTTACCATCCCGGTAGATGCCACTATTACAGGTTTGATACTGAATATCAGAGACAACAACATACCGGATTCAACCGTTACAGCAACAATATTTGTAAGCCCGTGCGGATTTGAAGATCCGATAGACACAGGAATATCCGTTACAATTGAAGGACCGAGTAATGAGGATACCCCGAATTGCGTAGGAATTACTTCGGGCAGCTTTGCTGTCACTCAAGGGTCTCTATTGTCGGCACAGCTTACCACAGGTCCCGGTGTGGGTGCCTTAAGCCAAGGCGCAGCCGTTACCGTATTCTTAACAATACCGTAATATTGAAATATTTATAGCGCATATTTTCCTTCTTCTTTTGACAGTACAATCTCAACTTTATCAGCTTTTACTATCCTGCCTGAATAAAAACCAAAGGATTCAGACCGCTGACAAAACCTGTCAGCGGTCTGTTTTGCAGCCTGTAGGTTTTGCCAAGGATTTCGGAATTTCATATTCAAAAAAACACCTAAATAGGTCGATTTGCCGGCAGCTTTAGCCGTGATTATTTTGTTTGGACTGCACTTATCATGTATATTTACAGACTGTGTGCAAATATTAATAACGATAACGATATTTTCATGTTTTTCATGATATCGACTACCGAATAAAAATGAGAGGAAGAAAAATGGGAAATTTTCCGGTTGAAGGGCTTGCGGGCACCCAAACTGAAAAAAATCTGTGCCAGGCAATGAGCGGAGAAACGCAAGCATATGTAAAATATCTTTGGTACGCCAAGAAAGCGAGAAAAGAAGGTCTTATTGAAATCTCAAACGCGTTCAACAAAATAGCCGAAAACGAAAAGGAACATGCGGAAATTTGGTTTAAATATCTTGGGGGTATCGGCAACACCGACCAAAACTTAAGTGCCTGTATCGGCGGGGAAAACTATGAATGGACAACCATGTATGCCGATTTTGCAAAAACGGCCGCCAGCGAGGGATTTAATCAGATAGCTGCCATGTTTGAGAGAATTGCCTCTGTTGAAAAGGATCATGAGGCTCACTATCAGCAGCTGCAGAATGCACTGCGCAGCGGAAATATGTTTAAGAGCGACTCAGAGGACACCGAATGGACTTGTCTTAATTGCGGCTTTGTTGTGCGTGGAAAAGATGCGCCTGATGTTTGTCCGGCCTGTTTGCATATTCAGGGGTTTTTTCAGCGCAAAACAAGCAATTAATCTTAGTCAAGGAAAAGAGCAGACAGGAAAGATGTGATTCCTGTCTGCTTTTTATATAGCAAACAAAAAATGTGGGAAACGGTTGAAAGGGATGTAAGAATGTGTTAAAATATAGTTCATTAAAACAGCTGTCAGCAGGCAGGGAGTGAGTTGAGTGATATTAAAATGAGGAGAGATAACAGGATATATAAATGATATACAAGAAAATATGCCGGGCGACATTCATCTCTCGCCCGAATCGCTTTATCGCCGAGGTCAATCTTTGCGGAAAAACTGAGATTGTTCATGTAAAAAATACCGGCAGATGCAAGGAGCTGCTTATCCCGGGCGCGACAGTTATTCTCAGCAAAACAGATATACCGACAAGGAAAACCAAGTATGACCTGATTGCGGTGTATAAGGAAGGCTTCGGACTTGTCAACATTGACAGCCAGGCGCCAAATAAAGTCGTGAGGGAATGGTTGATGCAGCAAAAATTTGACATTTTGCAGGCGGAATATATCTATGGAGAGTCCCGCCTTGACTTTTATTTAAAGCGGGGCAATCGCAACATTTTGATTGAGGTTAAGGGTTGCACCCTTGAGATTGATGGCATCGGCTATTTTCCTGATGCGCCGACCCAAAGGGGAACCAAGCATTTAAGAGAGCTGACAAGGGCTGCTTTGTCCGGTTATGAGTGTTACATAGCCTTTGTCATACAGATGTCCGGGGTTCTCAAAGTGCTTCCGAATGTAATGACGGATCCCGCCTTTGCAAAGGCGCTTGATGAGGCTAGGAACGCAGGAGTCAAGGTTCTGTATTTGCAGTGTGATGTAACCGAAAATGAAATAAAAATTTCCCAGAGCTAAGAACCCGTCGAGAATTTTCGGCGGGTTTTTTTGGTGAATACGCTCCTTTTCGGGGCGATTTTTTGTATTTTTCGGTTTGGTATAAGCTGAAAATCCACTCTCCGGGAGCATTCCAAGAGAAGAGTGCTGGTTGATGTAAGTAGCCGGATAAATCTAAGCCGAAAATTTTTTAAAAAACATGTAAAGCATACTTGACATTTTGCATTTTTTTGTATATACTATAATGGAAAGCAAACTTTCCAATTATACAAAGGAGATCGGATAATTTGAAAAACAGACTGGAAGAACTCAGAAAGGCAAGAGGCATACGGCAAGAGCAGTTGGCGGAGGCTTTACGCGTTTCCCGCCAAACTATAGGATCGCTAGAAAACGGACGGTATAATCCGTCGATTATTCTCGCGTTTAAAATTGCCCGGTATTTTGATCTTCCCATCGAAGAAATCTTTATTTACGAGGAGGAAATGGAATCGTGAAGAAACGTATCATTTTTGTGCTGCTTTTACCTGTTGGTATGTTTTTGCTGCTTTTTGGAATTTTTGCAAAAGACTCTGTTCTGTCCGGTGCTCTGGTAGGGGTGGGAACGATTGTGCTGGGTCTCTCAGGGGCGGGCGCTGTGCCTGTGCTGGCACGCAAAGACACCGCTCTGGAACAGAGCAAAATTGATTGGCAGGATGAGCGAAACAAGGCAATCCGGGAAAAGGCCTCATGGTACACAGGTATAATCACAATAGTCGCTATGGGCGTCAGTGCGCTGGTTCTGACATTGATTGATCAGTTGGTGGGCGCATGTGTTATCGTCGGACTGTTGTTACTGTATTCGGTAAGCATAATCTTTTTTTCAGTGTATTTCAGCAAAAAATTATAATAAAGGAGGAAATAGCAATGTCTAAGAAGAATCGTTCAATGAAAGCCTTTTTCCCCGCATTGGGGCTAGTATTCGGCGCCGGAGTGGGAGTAACAATCGCCGTTCTCCTTGATTTTCCAATTGCCTTTGGCGTGGTAATCGGCGCTGTAACGGGACTATTGATCGGTCTTGTCTTTTCTCTGTTATATCATGGAGAAGATAAGCCGCAAGACGGTAAAGGCGCATGAAAAAATGGCGTAACCGGTCGAAGGCTGTCTTGCGGTCCTTTGCCATTGACCGGAGCGGATACGGCAATATGGATGATTGGCTTCCCGTTGAGAACATTGAGCTTATAAAGAAACAACCTGTTAATCAGCTGAGAAATTGAGCAATTGCATAGGGGTCAGATCAATCGGGCGGACTGAAAAGCGGCTTTTCGATAACAAAGAACCCCCATATGATAGAAAAATGTCTATCATATGGGGGTTCTTTATGTTGAGCTTTGCAAAATATTTTCGGTTATATGAGCCTTAAACAAGGGTGCTGCCGCGCTTGACAACACCGTATTCCTGCCAAACATCAGACCATTTCTCGCTGCTTTCAATTGCTCTTTGCGTGGGTAGCACTGCCGGAATTTTGCCGAAAAATCGCTTGTAGAAGTTCTCCGCCTTTTTCGCGCAGATGCCGATTATATCGGGAGTTTCTTCATAACCGAGCAAGTATTCCCGTATGAAAAGCCCCTCGCATTCGCATATCTTGGTGTATAACGGGAAGTAGTGGTCTATAAGGTATCGGATATAAGAGGTTAAGCGATAACTTCCGTGAACAATATACTCTTGACCGCAGGTGCCGGAAATAGTTTCAACAGCAACAGACAAGCCATTCTTGATCGATTCAATAATAGCTTCGTCGGTATTTTCTTTTGCCAGCAGAATCGTATAGTATTCATTGAATCGGGGATATCCTATCGTTCCGTGGGAGTCGCTGCAGCCGACAATAGGAAGGGAGATCCCTTCGGCGCGCATATCCGCATATTTTGCGACTGACCGGTTGTTTCCGCCGTTTTCGACCATAGCGCCGATAAGCTCATAGGCGTCAAATAATTCGGATTTGAAAAAACAGTCAATAAGGTTGTCGGTCAGGTTGTAAATACCGCATTTCGGATAAGGTTTTTTCGGAATCCAGTAAGGATGAACAAATATAGAAAGCCCTCCTGCTTTGCGGATATTCTCTACCGCCCACCGGGTACGCGCAATATAAAAATTATCCTCGCGCGCAGGCAAATTGCTCTCAATTTCGGCGATCTCAGCCTCATACTCCTCACGGTGTTTTATATATTTTTCGGTTACGCTATATTTCCCGCCGATGTGTATGATATGAATATAGGTATCCGGTGTGTGGACTTCTTCGCCGTTTAAAATATTGAGCCCTGAGCTGAAATTTTTGAACACCTCCTGCGCTTCAACAGAGGGGAAGTAGCGATTATGATCGGTTATGGCGATGAAATCGTATCCGCAGGTTCGGTAGTTCGCAGCAACAATGCCCGGCTCCTCCTTCCCGTCCGAACGGATAGTGTGTATGTGCAGATCGCCCTTAAGAGGGCGCAGATCGTACAAATCGGGTAAAACAGCATAAACCGAGAGTGTGACGATAAGTTTGCCACGCATATCATCCGATCTTTGGTAGATTCTGATGTAGTATTCCTCTTCGTTATCAAATAAGTAGGAAAATTTAAGCACGCCGCCCTGTCCTCTGAGAATGAAATCGGGGGTGTCATGCAGGCGTCTTCTTGTCATAGGCAGAACATCGATTTCATATTCTTTTGTATCCGAAAAATAAAGACCGGAATCCAGCGGGGTGACGGTTATTACCGATTTTTCACCGACGCAAACCACACCGGGTGTCACAGAATAATATCTAAGTTCTTTTTTCATATTGATGCTCCTTTTAGATTTCGACCAACTTTGACATTGTTAAGCAATACTATATATTATATCCTAAATCTTGATAATTTTCTATAGGTATTATAAAAAATTTAAGAAGCAGGGCAGTTTAGTTTGTTTTGCTATAGTATTTATTATGTTATATTCAGCTGATAAAGTTTTGATTAAAATAACAAAGCAAACTGTAGACAAACATAAAAAAGCAAACGTATGCGGAGCGGGTTTTCACCGCTCCGCATTTATATTTGCAATACTCTCTGAAACTTGAGGATGTATTTAGAATATCAAGGGTGGTAAATCCCGTTTTATTGCCTTTTATAAAAGGCAATATTCTGATTTTTGCCACATAGGGCTAAAAAAACCTCCTTTTCAGAGCGGATATGATGCTCCTTTAGCTGTTTTTTGAGCCAATTTTGATCCAGCCCTAGGTTTTGCAGATTTTTTTCAATAATAATTCCGTCCATAATTATCTCGAAAAAGAGCAATTCCTGCCGAGGGGACAATTGAAGGTCTGCCGGCGTCGCAGGGCGTTTTTGACTTGAGGGCAGGATGGTAATCTTTCCGTTGGATTCGAACAGAGCTGTTTGAATACTGCAAAGATCAAAGTAGCCCTGTTCTCGGCACATCATTAAAAACTCGTTGAGATCGAGCTTTGCTTTTTTGAGATTCTCTTGATACAATTTCCCGTTATCCATGATGATAACCGAGCTTCCGTTAAGGTATTTGCGTGTTTTTGGAAACTTTCTTGTGATAATACTCAGCAAAATAGTGGCGGTTGCGTAAAGCACCATTGCTAAAAAGGGCTTCCAGGGAGCCTCCAGATCTGTCGCAAATTCTGCCGCAATTGATCCGATGGTGATCCCGGTAATATAGTCAAAGGCATCCAGCTGGGATATTTGTTTGTATCCTATCAGCTTTGTCATGATAAAAAGCGTCAAATAGGAAAAGATACTTGTTAAGCATAAAACTATAAAATCCATGTTTCACCCGGTTTTTTCGTAAGCGTTGCAAAATACGACCTTATTCAGTAGGATACGGCATATGTTCATAATATATACTTGAATTTTTTGTGTAAAATTGATATAATAATAAATATATGTCTGCATACAGGCAAAAAATCTTGCCTAATATACAACCTTATTATTTTTTAAAAAAAGCAGGAAAGATCATGAGCACACAACCACAACCAAGGAATAGTCAAAAACATAAGCTTAAAATAGTCTTGCGGATTTTTCTGGGCATTTTCGCCATTGCGGTAATCGCAATTGTGACCGTGCTTATAACGCCTACAATACTATCCTTCAGAAATGAGGAAACACGGCAGAAATTTATTGAATATATCGACGGATTCGGCATTTGGGGCGTTGTCGTCATGATGGCGATCCAGGTGTCTCAAGTTTTGATCTCGATTATTCCCGGCGAACCGGTGGAGGTTTTGTGCGGCATGATGTATGGTGCCTTTTGGGGCATGATACTCTGTCTTGCCGGAATCACGGCGGCATCGGCTCTTATATTTGCCGGCGTGCGCAAATTCGGCATTAAATTTGTCAACCGCTTCACCAATTCCGAAAAGTTTGAAAAGCTGAAGTTTTTGCACGATTCGGTAAAGCGGGACGTGTTGCTTTTTGTTCTTTTTCTGATCCCCGGAACACCTAAGGATACCCTTGTTTATTTTGCCCCTTTTACCAAAATCAAGCTCTCCCGATTTTTGGTTATCACCACCTTTGCGCGTATTCCTTCGGTGCTTAGCTCTACTTATGCCGGCTCTAACATATCTCAGGGCAATTTTCTTGTTACCGTGATTGTATTGATTGTAACTGCGGTTTTCGGGGCGGCGGGGATTTATATAAACGGCAAAATAATAAAAGGCGGTAACGCATCTTATCAAAAAGATAAATCAAAGTAAGATGGTCAGTCGCCTTTGAGCAATTTCTCATAATTCTAATACTAAATTTAAGGAAGATTTACACTCTGTATTGACGAAATGTGTAGGTTTTGGTTACAAAATGGCATTTAACAATCAACATTTTACCGATATGTCCGATTATATCAACCTTGTCCGAGAGCGGAACAGGGAATATGAGGCCTCCTGCGGCCGTCCTCCTTTAGCTTATGTTCTCACCTTTGGCTGTCAGCAAAATGAGGCGGACAGCGAGAGAATTGCCGGCATGGCACAGAGTATGGGCTATAAGCTCACCGGCAGCGCGGAGGAGAGCGATTTAATTGTTATAAACACCTGTGCCGTTCGGGATCATGCGGAGAAAAAGGCCTTGTCTATTATCGGTCAGTTTAAGCATGTAAAAAACGCAAGACCCGGTGTACTTATTGGGGTATGCGGCTGTATGACAGCACAACAACACCGCATTGATGAGCTGAAGAACAGCTATCCATATGTAGATTTCACTCTGGAGCCCGCTCTTTTGCACAGGCTGCCTGAGGCAGTCTTTCGGGCGCTAAGCGGGGAAAAACGCACCTTTTGGGTCGGCGGCGAGGAGAAGATTATAGAGGATGTTCCTGTTCGCCGTGAGAGCTCCTATAAGGCGTGGGTCAGCATCATGTACGGCTGCAACAATTTTTGCTCCTACTGCATTGTCCCCCATGTTCGCGGACGTGAGCGGAGCCGGGACAGCTCCCAGATCTATAGAGAGGTGAGAGCCCTTGTTGAAAGCGGGTATAAGGATATCACCCTGCTTGGGCAAAATGTTAATTCCTATAAAAGCGACTGCGATTTTTCCGCATTGCTGAAAAAGCTATGCAGCATCGACGGGGATTTCAAGCTGCATTTTATGACCAGCCATCCCAAGGATGTTCCCGATTCGCTGATTTCGACCATTGCCGAAAATGAAAAGATCGCGCGTCATTTTCACCTTCCGCTGCAATCGGGGAGTGACCGCATCCTAGCGGCGATGAATCGGCGTTATACCACTCGGCATTATATGTCGATTCTTGAAAAATTACGTGCTCTGTTACCCGATATTGTGGTGACTACAGATATTATCGTCGGCTTTCCTGGTGAGACCGATGAGGATTTTGAGGGGACGCTTGACATTATTCGCCGTGCCCGTTTTGATATGATTTTTTCTTTTATTTATTCAAAGCGCAAATCCACCCCGGCCGAACGTATGGAAAATCAGATTCCCCCTGCGGTGAAAAGCGAGCGGTATGAAAGATTGACCGCGCTGCAAAATTCGATATCAAAAGAGAAAAACCGGCAGCTTTTAGATAAGACGGTAAAAGTGCTTGTAGAGGGAGAGAGCAAAAACAACCCCGATGTCTACGCCGGCAGAACGGAGGGGGGCAAGATTGTCCATTTTAAGGCGGAGAGCATTTTACCGGGCAGTTATGCTTATATTAAGATTAACCGCGCGGAGGCCTTTGCCCTTTACGGGGAGCTTCAAAATAAAATTTTATATAACTTGGGAGAAAATTAATGAAAATTAT
>JAAYQM010000033.1 GCA_012519315.1 Clostridiales bacterium
CCAAACATCAACCGTCCTCCCTTTAAGTGTTTTTATGCAAATCTACACGTGCAAACCATACATATAATCGTATGCCGCAATCTATAAACATGGTAGTATATTTATTACAATAATACAATAAACTTTTTGTAAATTAGTTTTCAAAAATAATCGCCTTGACGCGATGATTTTATATGGTATAATTAAATGCATCATGACTGATAGATCAGTCTTAAAAAACGCAATTATTGGTCTTTGACGCTCATTTTCACCGAAAGGAATACTATGACAAAAAAACACGGAAAATTATATTCATTAGGGGAAGAAATCTTCAACTCGGTTTCTCACGGCACGGGAGCCGCCCTTGCCGTTGCAGGCTGTGTCCTGCTGATTATCAAAGCTGCCATCTCAAAAAGCGGGGCAGTCGGTATTGTCAGCGCCGCCCTTTACGGGGCATCCCTGGTTATCCTTTACACAATGTCCACCCTCTACCATGCCTTAACCAACAAAACGGCCAAAAAGGTTTTTCGCATCTTCGACCATTGCACTATTTTTGTGCTTATTGCCGGAACCTACACTCCATATACATTAATCACCCTGCGGGGATGGGTCGGATACACAATTTTCAGTGTGCTATGGGGGGTCACCGTCCTTGGCATTGTGTTAAACGCTGTCAACCTCGAGCGTTTTCGCATAATATCGATGGTATTCTATATCGTCATGGGATGGTGCATTATTTTTGCTATAAGACCGATGCTCAGCTCCCTTGACGCAAAGGGTCTGATTCTGCTTTTGGCAGGGGGCATCTTTTATACCGGTGGACTTCTGTTTTATAAGCAAAAGAACAAATATATGCACTCTGTGTGGCACTTGTTTGTGCTTGCCGGTTCCCTTTGCCATTATTTTTCCGTAATGTTTTCGGTCTATGCGTAAAGGCTCTCGCCCAAAAGAATTTTTTCACCTGACGCAAATCATGCTTTTCACAGCTTAATACTACACTTTATGCGGCAAAACTCTACTATATACAAGATATAAGCGGTGTTCCGGTTGCTCCGACGGCAGCAGGAACACCGCTTGCTTTACAAACCGACCCCATTGCGGGCTTAATAATCGGCAACGGCAAGATACCGCGCGCCGTGGGTGGCAATAAACTCTTTTCGAGCCGCCAAATTATCCCCAAGCAGGGTATCGAAAATTATTTCGGTTTCCTCGGCATCGGCAGGCGAAACAGCGATAAGACGCCTTGTTGCCGGATTCATCGTTGTTTGCCACATCATTTCCGGTTCATTTTCGCCAAGACCTTTTGACCTCTGCAAAGTATACTTTGTATTGCCCAGATTCTTTAAAATCTCCGATTTTTCAAATTCGTTATAGGCAAAATAAATCTTATCCTTTGTGGTGATTTCAAACAGAGGGGATTCGGCGATAAAGATTTTGTTGCGCTTAATCAAAGTGGGAAGCAAACGGTAAAACAGGGTTAAAAGTAGGGTTCGAATCTGAAAACCGTCCTCGTCGGCATCGGTGCAGATAATAATCTTGCTCCAGGTCAGGGCATCGATATCAAAGGGGAGAATATCTCTCTTAATCTTTGACGGCACCTCCACACCACAGCCGATAACTCGGAGAAGATCTAAAATTATCTCATTCTTAAATATTTTTTCATAGCTGCTTTTCAGGCAGTTAAGCGTTTTACCTCGCACCGGAATGATTGCCTGAAATTCGGCATCCCGCCCAAGCTTGCACGAGGTCAGGGCAGAGTCGCCCTCCACAATGTAAAGCTCTCGCAGCTCAGGGTCCTTAGAACGACATCCGACAAATTTCTCCACACGGTTAGTTATATCCATAGCGCCCGAAAGCTTCTTTTTTACATTAAGCCGGGCACTCTCCGACGCCTCTCTAGCCCGCTTATTAATCAAAACCTGATTGGCAAACTGTTCGGCATCTATAGGATTTTCTGCAAAATATATCTCAAGCTGCTGTTTTAAAAATTCGGTCAGCGCCTTGGCGATAAAGCTGTTGGTGATTGCCTTTTTTGTCTGATTCTGATAAGAGGTGTAGGTCGAAAAGCTGTTGATTACCAGAATCAGACTCGGTTCGATATCGGCATACCCGATTTTCGACTCATTTTTATTATATTTTCCCTGAGACTTTAGCAGCCTGTCCAGCGCATAGGTAAAGGCATTGCGCACAGCTCTGTCGGGGGATCCGCCATACTCAAGGTAACTAGAATTATGGTAGTATTCGATCACGCCCCCCACATTGGTTACACAAAAGGATATCTCCGCCTTCAGCCTGTAATCGTCCTTGTCTGCCCGATCTCGCCCCTGTGTTTCAAGGCTCCAAAGCACCGGCGCCGTCAATCCCTTTCCCTTAGATAGCTCCTCGACATAATCGGAGATGCCATGGGGATAGTAATATTCCCTTGATTCAAAGCTGCCGTCCTCCTTTTGATAGCGCAAAAAGAACTTAAGTCCGGCATTCACCACCGATTGTCGATGAAGGACATCCTCAAAATAGGATTGCGGTATATCAATATCGGTAAAAACCTCAAGATCGGGACGCCAACGCGTAACCGTCCCGGTGCGGCGCTCCTTGCGATCCAGAGGACGGGTGATCAACTCGCCGTCCACATTCCCCTTTTTGAAATTGATCTCAAAAACCTGCTCGCCGTTATAGGATTTAACCTGCATATACTCCGAGCTGTACTGGGTTGCACAGGCGCCAAGCCCGTTTAACCCGAGGGAATATTCATAAGCTCCGCCCTCATCATTATTGTTATATTTGCCGCCGGCATAAAGCTCACAATAGACAAGCTCCCAATTGTAGCGCTGTTCAACCTCGTTATATCCGAGAGGGACGCCTCGACCGAAATCCTCCACCTCGATGGAATTGTCATTAAAAACGGTGACCTTGATCTCGGTACCGTATCCCTCCCGCGCCTCATCCACCGAGTTTGAAAGGATTTCAAAAAAAGAATGCTGACATCCCTCAAGCCCGTCCGAGCCGAAAATAACCGCCGGACGTTTGCGCACACGGTCTGCGCCTTTCAGCATAGAAATGCTTTGATCGTTATATTCCGAAGATTTTTTAGCAGTTGCTTTCAACTTCCTAATCCTTTCATAAATAAAATAAACTACGGCAATTTCGGTCTGTAATATCCTAGTTTTTATCTATATAATTATACCATAACATGCCTTTTGTGTCAACGGGAGAGGGGATTCGGGCGATTTTGCAAAATGTATGATTATGTTGTATTTGCCGTGTTTTTTTGATATAATAAACAAAACTGTTCGCTATAATCTCTCTGTCCTTTTCGGGCAGCCTACCGGGTATGCGACCTATGCAAATATATATCAATCTGCAAAAACCAACAAAATCACCGAATACAAAGGATAAAACACCCCGCCCGGATATAAAATATTGATAAGCTCAGTTGCAACTACCACGAAAACAACCAGCTAATTGAAGGAGGTTTCTATGAAGCCGAAAAAATCGGACATCTCCCATGCAAGGCTTTGGCAAGAGAATCGTCGGCTTCGCCGCAGAGTCGCTGAACTTGAAAAAAAACTCGGCATTAATCAGGAAAACGAGGATAGCCGGGCGGACGAGCACTTCAACGAGCTTACCGCCGCCTATCTTTTATATAGAAATCAAAATTATTTTTCATATCTCTTTTCCCAGATCAAGCGCACCACCCTTTGGACAAGAACCGACCGAATTATCAAGTATTCCCGCTTTTATCTCTTTCTCTCCCGCACCTTTAAAACCTTTATGACAATCACCCTATGGCTGCAAACCAGCGCGGCCTTCCTAATTATTGCTACAGGTGCCGTCACTGTTATTCCCATTATCGCCATACTCTCCGCCATCGCCCTTATTACCACATGGATATACCGCCGCAGGTCCAACCGCAGGCTTGTTCGTGAGATCGGCAACCGTGAGGTCACCGTATTTATTGTAACCAACGAAAAAAACTTTAATGAAGGGACTTATTTCAGAAAGCTCGTCGCCCACACATCACAGGACGGCGAGAGGATCGTCTTTGTAGTCTCCCCTTATTTTTGGAGTCTCCGCGGTCTTGGCGGTCGGGGCATCTTCGCCTGTGCCAGACGGGAGAGTGACAATGTATGGCTTTTGCGAAATTATTATTACTTTTTCTTTAAGCGCACCATTCTGTCTCGCCTGTCCGACAGAACCACCTATGTCTATTAGATTACACAAAAAGGAGGACACGCCATGATTCGTTTCATATTCGGACCGGGCGGCAGCGGAAAAACACGACGACTGTCCGAGCTTATTTCTGCCGATATTGCCGACGGTAAGCGCGCCTATCTCCTTGTCCCTGAGCAACAGGCCGTTATAACCGAGCGATATATGACCGATATTCTGCCCCCCACCGCACCCCTGCTATTCGAGGTGCTGAACTTCTCGCGAATGGCCAACTCGGTTTTTAGAAAATACGGCGGCCTTTCTTACAAATACGCAAACAAGGGGACAAAAGCCCTTTTGATGTGGAGAACCCTCAGCGAACTTTCCCCTTTTTTAAAGGAATATAAAAGCACAGACATCGATTGTCCCAGTGTCCCTGTAATGCTGGCGGCTTATCACGAGCTTCGCTCATATGCCATATCCCCCGAAAAGCTTGGACACATTGCCGATCTGCTGCCCGAAAGCAGCCAGGCAAAGCGCAAGTTCGGTGATATTTCCCTTGTCTGCACCTTTTATGAAGCCCTTCTGCACGAAAAATACAACGACACCACGGATGATCTGGACTACCTTGCCGAAATACTGGACTCCCATCCTTTTTTCACAGATGCCAATGTCTACATAGATTCTTTTTCCAGTTTTACAGCCCAGGAATATAAAATTCTAGAGCAAATTTTTGCTCAGGCGGATTCTACAACAGTTGCCCTTCTGTGTGATGAACCCAACGGCACGCAACTGCATTTTTCCGAGGTTTATGACACCTGCGCACGGCTGAAAAAACTTGCCGCAAAAAGAGAGACCCCCGTCGTCGAGGAGTTTCTTTCCGAAAACCTCAGAAGCTCCTCGGCTGCCGTCGCCTTTGTGCAAAAAAATCTATGGCGGTTGGATATCAGTAGTGACAATACCTATACCGGCGATTTATACGCTCCAAACGACAGCTCCCTCTCCCGCCCCGCTCCGGAATTCGAGGACTGCCCCGTTCGTATAATCGAATGTCCCGACCCCTTTACCGAGGCGGAGGCGGTAGCAGCGGATATCGTGCGCCGGGTGCAAAAGGGGGCACGATATCGGGATTTTGCCGTTATTATGCGGAATTCCGCCGATTATGAGGGCATTATCGATGCCCTTTTCGAAAAATATAAAATTCCCTTTTTTATGTCCCTGTCCTCCGATCTGGAATCAAAACCGTTGATTAAATTTATTTTTTCTGCCCTGTCTATCCTTATCGGCAACTGGCGTCAAAGGGATGTTGTTGCCTTTATCAAAACAGGGCTCTGCCGCCTCACCCCCGAAGAATGCGATCTTTTTGACTTTTATACCACGATCTGGAGCATACAGGGCAGTCGCTATACAGACGACAGCCCATGGGATATGAACCCGGATGGATTTACCTCAAAGCTGACCTCCCGTGGAAGTGAAATTCTCGAAAAGGTCAATGCCGTCAGGGAAAAGCTGGTTCCAATCCTGCAAAAGTTCTTTTCCTATTTTACCCCCGACGCAACCTTTGAGACGGTTTCTCGTGGTCTTATCACCTTTCTGCAGGAGCTTGAGGTGCCCCTCTCCCTTTCGGAGGAAGCGGAAAAAGCTTACGCCGCCGGAGAATATGCCCGGGCATCCGAGCTTATCCGCCTGTGGAACATTTTTTCCGAAAGCCTTGATATGGCAGTTGATGCTATCGGAGACCTGAAGGTCAATTCTTCCACCTATCAAAAGCTCTTGCGGCTCATGCTCTCCGAGGTGGAAATCTCAAGCATACCCACCACAGCGGACGAGGTAATAGTAGGTTCGGCCGATCTCTTTCGGGCGGGCGAAATTAAGCATCTGTATATGCTGGGGGTTGTGGAGGGCAAATTCCCCGCCGCCCCTTCGGATAGCGGCATCTTTACCGACAACGACAAGCAGCTCCTTGCGGACTACGGCATCACCCTTTCCCCTGATTTATCCCTGCGCGCCTCAAGAGAGCTCTTCTTTTTTTACCGGGCGCTTTGCTATGCCGTCAACTCAATAACCCTGCTCTATCCCTCGGCAGAGCTTTCGGGAAGCGCTCAGAATCCGTCTCTCGCAATAAAGCGGATACAGCTTTTGCTCCCCCAGCTTAAACCGATTATCAACGACCGGATTCCGGTAATCGATCGTCTGTACGAACGAGAGGCCGCCTTTGAATACATCACGGTGCTTGACGGTCTGCCGGAAGGGGAGGCTCTGCGCAGAATTTTTGAGGAAGACGAAGAGGGACGTCATAAGCTGAATCTTATTCGTTTCCCCCTCTCTCAAAAGCAGTGCAAAATTAACGATCGCCTGGCAGACGAGCTTTTCGGCAAGAAAATTTCATTTACCCAGGCGCGTCTGGACACCTATGCACATTGCCGTTTTTCCTACTTCTGCAAATATGTCTTAAAGCTCAAGGAGCAACGGCAGACCGACTTCAACCGCGGTGATATCGGCAACTTCATCCATTACATTCTTGAGCGGATGATCCAACAAATTGCGGACGAAACCGACCTTCCTATTGATACCCTTACCGACAGGACAATTCGCCAATACATACACGAAATCTGCCCGAAAAACTATCACAATTCAGCCCGACTGTCCCATCTTTTCACCCGTCTGCGCCGCTCCCTTTTGCTTATAGGAGAGGATTTGCAGGAAGAACTGAAACAAAGCCGCTTTATCCCACGCTATTTTGAACTGGATATTTCAAACCAAAAGGACGAATCCCTCTCTCCCCTCACCTTTACCCTTGACAATCAATCAGTGGTGAGTATTTACGGCATTGTCGACCGTGTGGATACCTACAAGAGGGGAAACGATGTATATGTCAGAGTTATAGATTATAAAACCGGTTCCATCGGAACATCGGGGTTCGACATGTCCGATATTTACAAGGGGCTTAATCTACAGCTGCTTATCTATCTTTTTACCCTCTGGAAAAACAGCTCAAAGAATTTTGCTCGTCAACTCGGCGTGGGCGAACAGGGCTCAATCCTTCCCGCAGGGCTGCTCTACTATTCGGCAAGTCCACCTGAGCCCTCCTTAAAGACCTACACAAAGGACAGCGACTTTGTGAAAAACAAGGCGGTTTCAGAACTGAAAAGAAAGGGGATTCTGCTGGCTGACAAAGAAATTCTAAGCGCGATGGACAGTACCCTTTCCGGCAAGTATGTTCCGGCAAAGATCGGCAAAAGCGACAAGCTTAGCAGCGGCTCTGCAATACTCATGACAGAGGATGAACTGTCCGCTTTGTATGACGATGTGTTAACCGTGATCAAAAACATTGCCGAGGAGCTTTGCAGCGGCGATGCGTCGGCTATTCCGGTCATCGGATCTGATAGATATCACCCATGCGATTATTGTGCCATGAAGCCGGTCTGTCGGGTTGATCCGGCAAGTCATGAGGAGGATTCACAGACCGAAGAGGACCGCAAAGCAACCGGCAGACAATAATCGAAAGCTTACAAACAGCTATTTTTAAAAAACGATCATTTATTCAAAAAGGACAGGATGGTTAAGATGGAAAAGAAATGGACCGCAGCTCAAATGACAGCCATTACCGAGAGGGACCGCACTCTCTTGATTTCAGCGGCGGCCGGCTCCGGGAAAACGGCAACTCTTACCGAAAGAATTATCCGAACCATCACCGATCCCGAAAATCCGGCCGATCTTTCAAGGATGCTTATAGTCACCTTCACCAAGGCGGCCGCCGCCGAACTGAAGGAGCGCATCTCAACCGCTCTTTCCAATGCTCTTGCAAAGAACCCCACCGACAAGAATCTTCTCAAGCAGTTTATGCTGCTGCCAAGCGCAAAAATCAGCACCATTCACAGTTTCTGTCTGGATATTGTCAGAGCAAATTACCAAATACTCGGTCTTAACCCAAACTTTCGCATTGACGATGCCGAGGCCGATCTGATAAGCAAAGAGATTATGAACGATCTGCTTAATGAATACTACGACGCACCCGATTCGAAAACCGCGGAAGGTGCAATGCCCTTTCCCGTCTTTGTCGATCAACTGATCGGCGCAAAGGAAGATGACAGGCTGTCCGATATTTTACTCTCACTCTATAAAAAATTATCCTCCTATCCCGGCACCACAAAGCTTTTGCTCGACTACGCAAATCGCCTTAGAGAAGAAGCCCCTCTCGATTTTTTTGCCACCCGCCATGGCGAGGCAATGAAAAAACAGATTTTCAAAGGGCTTTCCCATTATAAAACCGCATGCTCTAAGTTGCTTCCCATTCTTGCCGCCAACCAGAATACAGCAAAGAGCTATCTGCCGACATTTGAACGTGATTTAGACTATATCAGAGATTTTGAAAGGGCCATCTGTGGCGGATATAAGGAGGCTGCCGGTTTTTTAGCCGAAAATGCTGTAAAAAGACTCGGTCCGATCAAGACCGAGCTGCAGACTGAACAAAGCCTTTATGCAAAGGATTTGCACGGCGATTTTAACAAATTTGTAAAAAGCCTGAGAGAGATTGATTTCTCCCTCACCCCGGAACAAATCACCGAAACGGCAACAAAAACCGCAGAATTTTGTCACTTTCTCTATTTGATAATGTCAGAATTCGAGAAAAGGCTACGCCACAAGAAGATATTAAACTCCCTGTGCAGCTTTTCCGATCTTGAACATTATGCCCTGGAGCTACTTTATGAAAACGGGGAACCTACCCCTCTTGCCCGGGATATTGCGCGACAATTTGACGCCATCTACATAGACGAATACCAGGATATCAACTCGGTTCAGGACAGGATCTTCCGCTGCATCTCTCAGGGGAGAAATCGCTTTATGGTGGGCGATATCAAGCAAAGCATATATGCATTTCGCGGCGCCAATCCGGATATTTTTGCAAAGATGCGTTCCGAATATCCCCCCCTTGAGACAGCAACAGAAACGGACGACGCCGCGGCTATTTTCATGTCAAACAATTTTCGCTGTGATCGCCCGATCATTAACTTTGTCAACACTATCTTCGAATGCCTTTTTACGCATGGGTCAAAGCAGCTTGCTTATCGTAAAGAGGACAGCCTTATTTTCGGGAAGACACCCACCGACAACCCCAACAAAGTCAAGGTTGTCATTGTAGATACCGCAAAAAAAGAGGATGAGAAACGACCTTTAACCGAGCCGGAATACGTTGCCTCCGAGATCAAAAGATTGATCCAAAATGAAAAGAAAAACGACGGTTCCCCCATCCGCCCCGGCGACATTACCATACTTCTCAGAAATGCCAACGTAACCGGTCGGCAATATGAAAAGGCGCTTGAAAGGGTCGGAGTTCCCTATTACAGCGAAATTCCCGGAGATTTTTTTGAGAATGCCGAGGTATCGCTGGTGATGAGCCTGCTCAACAGTATAGACAATCCCCGTAACGATATCTGTCTTGCCGGTACCCTCTGCTCTCCGCTCTTCGGCTTTACTCTTGACGAACTGATCGAAATCCGCCGATTTACACAGCCCGATCTCCCTCTTTACGATGCCCTGGAGAGCTACTGCGCCCTATACAACTACCCAAAAGGAGAAAACCTGCTCCAAACGCTGAAAAATTACCGCACCCTTGCTCAGGGTATGCCGGTGGACAAGCTTCTCTGGCGGCTTTATCGCGACACCTCAATCCTCTCCCTCGTAAAAGGGGAGAAAAAAAGCTCTGCCGATATTCGGGTGCGCCGTACAAATCTCATGCTCCTTTATGAATATGCGCGTAAATATGAGGCAGGCTCCTTTAAAGGGCTTTACAGCTTTACAAAATATGTCAACGGAATTATCGAGGAAGGCAAGCGACTGGAAGCGGCAAAGCCCTCCGGCGAATCGGATGACACAGTAAAAATTATGAGTATCCATAAATCAAAAGGGCTTGAATTCCCCGTCTGCTTTTTATGCGGCGCTCAGCGCAGGCACAGCAACATGGATACAAGAAACAACCTTCTTTTCGACTATGAGCTGGGACCCGCCGTGCGGCTGCGGGACGACACCGGACTTGCTCGATGCGACACCCCTCATCGGCGAGCCGTGGCAAGCAGTATCACCGGCGACCAGATTGAGGAGGAGCTGCGAGTGCTTTATGTTGCTCTGACGCGGGCAAGAGAAAGACTGTATGTCACAGCGGCGGGAAAAGCCGAAAACCTTTTGTCAAAGGCCGGTAACTATGCTCAGATTATTACCGAATACAGCATATCCAATATCAGCAATTATATGGAATGGATTCTTACCGCCCTTAAGCTCTCCCCCACGCCCGCCTGTGAGATCGAGGTGATTTGCGACCGATCACAAATTTATACCGAGCCGGTTACCGAGCAAGCGCCCCTCGACACGGAAACTGCCCAAAACACCGTTCTGTCTGTCAGCAAGGACTACGAAAACACAATCTATAACACCCTTGTTAAAAGATTCAGTTTTAAATATCCATACGCCCATATGAGCCGCATACCGGCAAAGCTGTCTGTTTCTAAGCTTTATCCCGGCGTACTTGACGAGACGGAAGGTAACATAATCTCTCTTGAAATCGATGAGATGACCGGCATTCCGGAGCAGAGGAGCGAGCCCGCATTTATAAGCGGTCAGAGGGCAAGTAATGCCGCCGACAGCGGTACTGCAACCCATTTATTTATGCAATTTTGTGATTTTGATAATTTTGTTAAAAAAGGAACAAAATCAGAAATTGAACGTCTTATCGAAAGACGATATATTTCACAGGAAATCGCACAGCTTATCAACCTCACTCATATCCAATTGTTCGCCGAGAGCGACCTTCTTATCCGACTGCGCAATGCAACAAAGCTTTACCGCGAGCTTCGCTTCAACCTAAAGCTCCCGGCCTCCCTTTTTACAAAAGATCAGACGCTGGCATCCCTGCTTGAGGATGAAGAGCTGCTGGTCCAAGGTGTTATCGACTGCATTTTTGAAGAGCCGGACGGCAAAGTCTCCCTTGTAGACTATAAAACCGACTTTCTCACCCCTTTTGAAATTGCGCATCCGAAGGCCGCTGAGGAAAAACTGATAACACGCCACCGCCAACAACTCTCTTACTATGCCGCTGCCACCTCTCGCATGCTGGGCAGACGAGTAGATCGAATATCTATCTATTCCCTCCCCTTAGGACGAGAAATAGAAATAACCGTTTAACAAATGTAAAATTTTACAAACAAGTCTCATTCTTGTTGAAATTTTACAAAAAATAGTATATAATATACTAGCTATATCCGGCTCAAACCGACCCACAAAACTGAAAGGCATTATCATGAAGAAAAACACCTTAGTTAAACAGACTGTCATCATTTCGATCCTTGTCATTTTTGTCCTTCTTGCCTTTGCCGCCACTTATTTTTATGCCGCCATAAATTCGATATATGATGATAATATTGATATTGTAACCCGCACAGGCGATTACTCCGTTCCCCTGACACCGGAAGATAGCATCATCCCGATCGATAGCGACAGCGACAGCAATAGCGACAACGATAGCAATAGCGACAGTGATAGCAATAACACCGATTTTCCGGAGAGCTCCGGTGAACCGGTCACAACAAAACCGCCACCTGTCGAAATACCAAGTCCCGGAAGAAATGACAGTATTTACAAGAAAGATCCTATTGACCCGAATATATGGAATATCCTCCTGCTTGGCAAGGACTCTTACGGGAGTTCAGCCGGTAGAACCGACGCTATAATGATTCTATCCTACAACAGGCAAACTCACTCCATCAAACTAATATCCCTGATGAGGGATATGCTCGTCCCGATTGAAGGATATGATTGGGATCGAATCAACACGCCTTATATTCATGGCGGCATTGGTTTGTGTATCAACACCGTGAACGATGTTTTCGACCTTGATATACAAAATTATGTGATGATTAATTTCGACGGGCTTGAGCAATTCGTCGACAATATCGGCGGAATTGAGATTGACCTTACCCAGGACGAAGTCGATTACTACAACGAAACGTTCAACCTGTCCTTAACAGTCGGTGTAAATACTCTGAACGGAAAGCAGGCGCTGATACACGCACGCAACCGTTCAGTCGGGAATTACGATTTCACAAGAACTCAAAGACAGCGTGATATCATCATCTCTCTGTACAACAAGATTCTTACTGAAAATGATTTGTCCAAAACCATCGCCCTGATTAATTTCGCCATGGGCAAGGTGTCCACAAATATAAAGGCTACAGAGTTAATCTCTTTAGCTTCCGAGATTATGAGCGCCGGTAAGCAACCTATCGATACCTTTTCCCTGCCCACTCCGGGGACCTTTCAGGATGCTTGGTATAAAAACATGAGAATCCTGAGCATCGACATATTGGCAAACAGAAAAGAACTGCGTACAATGATCTACGGTTAAAATCCGGCTGCATTTTATTAAAAAGGCAATTAAACATAACAGAGGGCTCATCTTATTTAACGGAGATGAGCCCTCTGCTGCGAGAAATTATTGACGAAAAGCTGTTTTTATATCTCTACTTCCATTTCTTTTGAAGCTTTCCGGTGCTCTCCAGGTATTGCCGCAGCATACCCGGCCAATCGGTTTGAATAATATCATATTTCTTATCGGCAAGCCAGCCCCAGCCGTCATCCGGATTTTTCGTTAGCGAAATATCATCGGTATGCCCTGCCGAGAGAACTCTCTTATAATAATAAACAATGGCGTTGCCCCAGAGCTTTCGCCCCTTTTTATGCATCTTTTCGATATATTCATCTTCGGCAAGCAGGCTAGCCTCTGTGGAAAATACAACCTCCGCCCCGTAATAATTAATATTCATGCTTTCTATCAACTCGGAAGCGGTATCAGTCTCAAAGAAAATCGGCAAATATCTGATATCCGGCGCAAGCTCCTCCATCTGCTTAAGATATTCCATCTTAGGACTGCTTTTCAAGAGAATCTGTTCTTCAATTTTATGTCGCCGGATCGTTTTTACGATTTCGGGCAGACAGGTCCAGCATTTGTCCAGATTGATATAACACCGCCCCTTTAAAAACTCAAGGGCGTCATCAAGAGAATAAATCGGCGTTTCTGTCGCTGTGAGATCGATATTCACCTGTCTGAGGGCTCTTATCTGCTCGGATGTCATCTTGCGAATATCAATCTCCTGATTTAACCAGGCAGGCTCGGTCCCCGGATGAAAGATAAACAATTTGCCATCGATGCTTTTAGTTACATCGCACTCTATAATATCCGCTCCCTGCCGAAGAGCAATTTCAAAAGCCTCCAGAGAATTGCACGGAATATTTCCGCCGGACACCCCGCGATGGGATGCTATAAGAATGTTTTTGTCCTCTGTCTGTCGAATATAGTCAAAGCTTCTCATTACAGTATTTTCCTTTATCTCATCAGTTTTTACAAGTTCATCGAACAGGGAATCGATAGCTCTCAACATATCGAGAAATCCAAGTCTTTTTGCCCCGCGGTATTTTCCTGTATATCGTCAACGAACAAATATTCCTCTGCCGGTTTGTTTTCAAAATTATCGATAATCTTAAAAAATTTTACCATCAACAGGACTCGACTGAAAACTTCACCTAATTGCCTCCTGCTGCGCTATTATGACAAGATCTCATTCAAGCCATAACAGCAAAAGCGCCCCAACTCATCAGAGCAGGAGCGCGATATTGGCTGCGGCATTTGCCGCTGGAGAAGGACACGAGTTTGATACAAAATGCACCCGGTAGCCTTGTTCCCGTTTGTTCCGTTTGCTTTGTGCACACCCTTTTTCCGTCAAGTTCAAGTTGCTTAGCATAGAATTCGTATGACAACTCAATTTCTAATATTTTTAGTGCATAATGAAATACTGTCATACGCCTTTTACTGGTATGAATTGGATTTTTTGTTCTTATGACAAATTAAAAAATGGTCACGAGTCATTTCACAGTCTAATATCAGAACCTCGCGTAAAGATCCATTATTTATTGCATCTTTTACAAGATAATTTGGAAGAATAGTTATTCCCAACCCAACTTCAGCATTTTTGACAAGTACATGATTGCTTGCGGATTCCATAATTGGGTTTACACTTACACCATGAAGCGACAATTGATGTTCAAATAAGTCTCTTGATGCGCTACCAATCTCGCGCAAGAGCAACGGATATGTCGACAGTTCCAAAATTGTAATACTCTCGGGTGCCTTGAACAGTACTGAACATACTGCAACAAGCTTGTCCGAATCAAGTTTGACACAATTCACATAATTGGATTTCACGTTTCCCTCAACTATGGCAAAATCGAGATTACCGCTTTCGATTTCCAGAATGTCACGTTTTAGACATGTTAAATACACCGGTAATAGCGTTTGTCCAAGAGTGAGCGACGATCCTATCCGGATTTTAGGACTGCTTCTCCCGAGAAAAGCCATAGACTCAAAATCGTCAAATCCGTTTATAACTTCTTTTGCCTTAATAAGTAATTCTTTTCCGGTTTCCGTAATGACAAGACGTTAATTAATTCGTTCAAACAGAACAACATTATAGTACTTTTCGATTTCGGAAATTGTATTACTCACCGTCGGCTGAACAGTATGCAGCGCTTCAGCAGCTCTTGTTATTCCGCCACATTCGCAAACTGCTATAAATGTTTTAAATGCCGTAATGTCATATAGGCTCTCCTATCATAGCGGTTTTGCTATCAACTCTATTTGATTATACTATTTTACTTATGAGTTGTCAATTGATATAATAAAATTTAGAATGGTGGATATCTTATGTTACCTGACGCTTTATTTTTGAATGTACATATGTACGGTATTATGATTGCTATCGGAATTCTCTTCGCCTTTGGAGTCTTGTTTTTCTACGGTAAGAAAGCATCTGTTGATGCGAAATTTCTTGACTTTGTTTTTTATGACGGCCTTATATCAATAGCTGTCGGCTTCGGTTTTGCAGCACTGTTTCAAGCCATATATAACTACATTAAAAACCCATCTGCGGGTTTTCATGTCGGAGAAGGAATCACCTTTATCGGCGGATTGATCGGTGGGGTGGCATGTTGCCTTGTTATCTATTATTTCTGCAGAAAGAAATACAATAACAGCTTGTTAGATGTCCTCTCACTGTTACCATGCTGTATTGTTCTCGCCCACGGCTTTGGCAGAATCGGGTGCTTTTTTGCCGGTTGCTGTTACGCCAGAGAAACAGATTGTTTTCTTGGAGTGAAGTTTCCAGGGATGCCAAACCCGGTTCATCCGACGCAGTTGTATGAAGCTACATTTCTCTTTTTGCTGTTTGCCCTGTTCTCATATCTTCTTCTAAAAAAGAAATACAAGTATAATATGCCGCTTTATCTAATCCTTTACGGTACATTCCGTTTTCTGTTAGAGTTTATTCGCGGCGACGAACGTGGAAGGCTTATAGGGATCTTCTCACCTTCACAGTTCTGGTCGGTTCTGATGATTATCGGCGGCATGGTTTTTTATATGGTTTTTTTTAGATTGCTTAAAAATAAAGAGGTATCAACCGTATGAAAAAATATAAATTAATAATGCGGTTATTTCTGACCATGCTGAAAATAGGGCTGTTCACCTTCGGCGGTGGATATGCGATGATAGCTTTGCTTGAAAATGAGTTCATTGAAAAGAAGAAATGGATCGAAAAGGATGAGTTTTTGAATATGGTCGCTATAGCCGAGTCCACACCAGGACCAATAGCGATAAACGCAGCAACATATATCGGCTATCAGACTGCTGGATTTTGGGGCTCGCTTGCGGCGACAGTAGCCGTCTGTATCCCGTCATTCATTATCATATTTCTAATCTCATTGTTTTTTGATACCTTCCTGTCTCTCACTTATGTCGCTTACGCCTTCCGCGGAATACAGATCTGTGTTATATATATCTGATTCTCTCTGCCGGTATCCGTATGCTTAAAGGGCTGGAAAAGAAAATATTTAACTTCGGCATTCTTTTAGCCGTCATGCTGGTTATGACGGCGTTTTCGATATTCGCCGTCGAATTTTCAACGGTGTTTTACATTCTGATATGTGGCACTATCAGTGTTTTCTTTTATCTTATCAGTAAACTCCGCAAAGGAGAAGAAAAGAAATTATATACTTGAAATTATTCTTAACATTCCTTGAAATAGGCGCGGTATCATTCGGCGGCGGTTATGGAATGATTTCACTGATCCGCGAAAAGGTGCTGGTAAACAACTGGATGACTGAAGGTGAGCTTCTTAATTTCATAGCCGTTTCCGAATCAACTCCCGGACCTATTGCCGTAAATATGGCAACTTTTGTCGGATCGACACAAGGCGGATTATTCGGTTCGTTTGTAGCAACGCTCGGAGTTGTCCTTCCTTCATTTATTGTCATACTTGTAATTGCTGCATTTATCCGTAATCTGTTGAAATATAAAGGCGTCAATGCATTTCTCGGAGGAATAAGACCTTGTATTGTTGGTTTGATTCTGGCAACCGCACTGACTATGTTACTCGGCAATCTTACCGGAATAAAGACCTACGAAAGCAGCTTTAATTTTGATTTTCCCGGCATAATCATCTTTGCAATATTAATTACTACATCGCTAATATGGAAGAAATGGAAGCATAAAGCACCGTCCCCGATTGTCATGATATTAATATCGGCAGGACTAGGGCTAATATTTTATCATATTTTATAAAGGAAGAGCACGGTGCTTCCGTGTTCTTTTTTATATATTTGATTATCATTTCTGTTCCCTTTTAAGTTCTTCCGCATCATCCGATTGTTTGCCTGAACTATCAGATTATCTTCGGTATCAAAAAAATATGTAACAGGTTTTCCTGAATTGCTGTATAAGTCGGGATTGTCCGATTGTTTTTTTGCAAAAACACCGAGAAATTTTGAAAAAATTGTTGACATATGCCGGAAATGGGATATAATAATAATTGTAATCGGCATATGTCGGAAACTACAAATGACCTGCCCCCCGAAAATTGAGCCAGTTGTAAAGTTAGTAAAATCATGATAAAACAAAACGAATAAGAGAGGCGAGGTTCAAGAGATGGGGAAAGTAAAATACAACCCAAAAAATCATCATAAAGTTACGGGAAGTATAAGTATTATGCGGAAAAGGCAGCAGTATAGCGGAAGCGGTACGACAGATCGGGGTGACCGAGCAGACCTATTACCGGTGGCGTAAAGAATACGG
>JAAYQM010000034.1 GCA_012519315.1 Clostridiales bacterium
CCGACAGGTGGCAAAGCTGCGCTCCACCTATGCCGACGGCCTTTTGCCCATGATAGCGGAGGACGGGCGCATTCATACCGTACTGAAGCAGACTGGGGCGGCGACGGGGAGGCTTTCCTCCACCGATCCGAATCTGCAGAACATCCCCGTCCGCACCGATATTGGACGGGAGCTGCGCCGCTATTTCATCGCTAAAAACGAGGATTATACCCTCATTGACGCCGACTATTCGCAAATCGAGCTGCGGCTCCTTGCCCATATTGCCGACGACCGGCGAATGCTGGAGGCCTTCGCTAGGGGGGAGGATATCCACACCTCCACCGCGGCGGCCGTCTTTGGAGTTCCGGCAGACGAGGTGACACCGGAGCTGCGCAAGCGGGCAAAGGCGGTGAATTTCGGCATCGTTTACGGGATCGGTGACTATTCCCTCTCCCTTGATCTCGGCATCACCAGGGCACAGGCGAGGGAGTTTATCGCCATCTATCTCGAAAAGTTTGAGGGAGTTGCCGCCTATCTTCAGAATATCGTCCAAACGGCATACGAAAAGGGCTATGTAACCACCCTCTTCGGGCGGCGCCGCCCGATCCCGGAGCTTAGGTCTAAGAACAGAAACCTCCGCGCCTTCGGGGAGCGGGTCGCCATGAACAGCCCCATTCAGGGGAGCGCCGCCGACATCATCAAGCTGGCGATGATCAACGTTCATCGCAGATTTGCCGCCGAGGGACTGGACGCACGGCTTATTTTGCAGGTGCATGACGAGCTGATTGTGGAAAGTGAGAAAGCCTGCGCAAAGGAGGCGGAAAAAATCCTAAAGGAGGAGATGGAGGGCGCTGTCTCCCTCAACCTCCCTCTCTCTGTGGACATCTCCTCCGGTCCAAACTGGCTCTGCAAGTAGAATCGAGCCTTTCTCCGTCCCGCCGAGGTCTCCGGTGAGGGGTTCTCCGGTGGGGGTTCTCCGGCGGGGGGTTCTCCGGCGGGGGGTCGGGATATCAGCAAGGAATTTCTAAGCTTTCCTGTTACCGGAATTGTACTGCCCCGTATTGTACAGACTGTACAATACGGGGCAGTACAACCTTTATTCGGCATTCCAGCCTTCCATATGCACCTTTGCCGCGCCGTTGTTCTTGATTCTATCGACAATCCGGATTTCTATGTCGTTCCCGCCCTACGAGGATCGTTCTTATAACCCAAGGAACGGGGGATGTCCGATTCAATGCCGATCACGCCTCAGGGGAATCGATCAGACGAAAACAATTTCATCACCCAACCTGTCCTATTAGTCCCTCTGTCCTATAAAATCGGTCATTCCATCCCTTTTCGGTATGCGGAGGGGGAGGTGCCCTGATGATAGGTGAAAAATTTGGTAAACAGATTACCCTCCTCAAAGCCGGTCTGCCTCCCTATTTCATCTATCGAAAGGGCGGATGTGCGCAGCAGAGTGCGTGCCGTGTCCATTTTGCGGCGGATGATGTATTCCTTCAGGGTAAGACCGGTTGCCCCCTTTATCGAGCGGCTGATATAATCCTTGTTATAATTCAGAGCATCGGCAACATCCCGGGCGCTCAAGGGCTGGCTCAGGCGGCTGTCGATATAGTGCATCGCCTCTGTTGCCGGGGTTTTTACCCTGCTCTCCCCTCTGCTCCTTGAGGCAAGATAAAGTATCGCCATGAGAAGGGATGCGCGAATGTAATGCCCACCGCCACCCTCCTGACCCGATTCCCTCAGCATCTCAAAAAAGGGCTGCAGAACGCCGCCGTCCCCGACATCAAAAGGCTGCATCGGGGCGGGGAACGGGAGATTTCCCGCGTTCTCCAAGTTAAAATCAATCCAGTAAAACTCGATCTCCCCCGGGCTCTTGAGATGCCCCCTCATCCTGTGGTAGGGGGGGATCAGAAAAAGCTGTGTCTCCGATACGGTGAAGGGCTGCTCCCCCACCGTAAGATTCAGCCTGCCCTTCAGGACAAACAACAGCTCATAACACTCCATAAAGCGGGATTTATGCCTCCAGCCGCGGCTGACATGGATTTTTCCGCAGTCAAGAAACTTCAGCGCGCCGTATTCCTTCTTTTTTGTGTACATATCATTGCTGCGTAGCTCAAAGTATATCATGTCGTAAATTCTCACATTTCAGTTTGATTTTCTCATGGAAATCTTCCTTAATTTATACTATAAATATAATATATATCTTATCCCCGAAATTGTCAAGAAATAATAGACCGGAGGCATATAAAAATGAAAATTACCTTAAACAAACGCTATCTCGCACTGCCCGTCTCATATAACGCAAGGGAAAAGCGGGTGCTCTTTTATCAGGGAGAGCGGCTGGTATTCGATCTTACAGCACGTCTGGACAACCTCTCGCCCGACACCTGCTTTTATGTAGATATGGGTCGCTTTTTCGGAGAAGAGCTGACAGTTGCGACCGATCCTGTGATGGATATCCGCATAAGTCAGACAAACTCACCGGAACTCTGTGACCTTTATCGGGAAAAATACCGACCGGCTGCCCATTTCAGCGCCGCTCAGGGATGGATCAACGACCCTAACGGTCTGATACATTACAAGGGTGTCTACCATATGTTTTTCCAGCACAACCCTGCCGGGCGGGATTGGGGGAATATGCACTGGGGTCATGCCGTCAGCACCGACCTTATGCATTGGGAGGAGGTGGATATCGCTCTCTTCCCAGATGAGACGGGGTCGATGTTCTCCGGCTCCGGAATCGAGGATATTCATAATCTGACCGGACTTAAGGAGACCGAGCATAACCCCATCCTCCTCTTTTACACGGCGGCGGGGGGGAAATCGGCGCTCTCAAAGGGTAAAAAATTTACCCAGTGCATGGCGTACAGCACCGACGGCGGTCAGACCTTCCGCAAGTATTCGGGCAATCCGCTGATAAGGGAAACCGTCGAGGGCAACCGGGACCCGAAGGTGGTCTACAATCCGGAGGCGGGCTGCTATTATCTTGCCCTCTTCCTGAAGGGAAACCGATACGCCCTCTATGTGTCAAAGGATCTGATAAACTGGTCATGGCGGCAGGAGCTGACACTTCAGGAGGACGGGGAGTGCCCCGATTTGTATCCCCTTACCTTAGAGGGGGAAAGGGAGCCGTACTGGGTATTCACCGGCGCATCCGACCGCTATCTTGTCGGCAGGTTTGACGAGGAGGGGCTTTTTCAGCCGGTTCAGCCGGCAATGCGCCTCCACTACGGGACGAACAGCTATGCGGCCCAGACCTTCTCCGGCGCCCCTGACGGGAGAATCATCCGCCTTGCATGGAACACCGCCCGAATCCCGGGCACGCCCTTTAACTGCGCCATGTGTACCCCTGTCGAGATGAAGCTAAGGACGGTTCAGGATGAAATAAGGCTGTGTGCCCTACCGGTGCCCGAAATTGAGGGGCTGTATGCAAATCATTGGGAGACAGGCGAGAAAATCATCCGCAAGGGCGATCCCATGCTCTGCCCCCTTGCTGGAAAGGCGCAGGATATCCGCATATCTCTGACCTTTGGAGGCGGCTCCCCTTTCCGTCTCTCCCTTTTGGGGATAGATTTTGATGTCCACCCCCTCGACAACTGTCTTAAGCATAAAAATATCACAATGCCCCTCTTTTCGGAAAAGGGGGAAATAAGGCTTCGCATCATTACCGACACCAACGGGGTGGAGGTTTTTGCCAATCGGGGGGAGGCTTTTCTCTGTGTCGGGCATATTGCCGATTATAATCTGGATAAACTTATCATTTCATCAAAGGAGAATGATATAACCGTCCATAAAATCGAGATTGATACCCTGCAGAATATCTGGAACAACAAAAAGGGGGGCTGAAGGATGGATGTAATTGCTTTTGGGGAGGTTTTGTGGGACATCTTCCCGGACAAAAAGGTAATCGGGGGTGCGCCCTTCAATTTTTGCGCCCATTTTGCAAGGCTGGGGGGTAAGGCGGGGCTTGTCACAGCGGTAGGCAGGGATCCCCTCGGCAATGAGACTCTGGATCGGATTCGGGAGATGGGTATCTCTGACGAGTTTGTAAGCGAAAGCTCCTATCCCACCGGCGTTTGCCTTGTGACGGTGGATTCAAAGGGCACCCCCGCCTATGAGCTGAGGCAGGACATGGCGTATGATCATATCCTGCCCACCGACGGGCAATGGGCGGCTATTCGATCAGCCTCTGCCCCTGTCCTTTATTTCGGCACCTTAGCCCAGAGAAATGCGGTGTCCCGAAAAACCCTCGCCGAAATTTTGTCCTGCCGCCGATTTGATCATCTGTTTTTTGATGTGAATATCCGCCAGAGCTGGTTTGATAGGGAGATTGTGGAAAGGGGGCTGAGAGTCTCAACGATTTTAAAGGTCAGCCGGGAGGAGGACTGGATCTTTGGCAATCTGGGGCTAACCTCGGTCAAGGAGGGAGACTTTCGGGATCAGAAGGATTACTACCTTGCCCTCTGCCGCGCCATATCACGGGATTATGGCATTTCCACGATACTGCTGACCCTTGATAAGGACGGGGGAATGGTTTACGACGGTGTGAGGGACAGGGCGCACTTTTACCGAAAGCCGACGGTAAAGGCCGTCTCCACCGTCGGTGCGGGGGACAGCTTCTCGGCATGCTATTTATACCATCTGCTGAAGGGTTTGCCGGCGGAGGAGTGCCTTGACAAGGCTGTTTTGCTCAGCGACTATGTTGTGGGGCATATCGAGGCGGTGCCCGAATACTCGGACAAGCTGAAGGCTACGCTTTTTGACTAGGAAAGTACATCAATACCCCGAACAACAAAGCCGAAGGATTTTTCCTTCGGCTTTATATTTTGGCTGTAATTCGACTATGGTTTTGGCTTTGTTTGGGCTTTGGGGTTTGTTCGGGCTTGTGCGGCTGTCGGTCTTTTCGGAGGCTTTTTAGAATCCTCCCGGATCGGGGGTTTCCCTGAAACGCCCAAGCGCGCCGACACCGGAAAAGATTATAATCCTCCCGGATCGAGCGTTCCCCTTTTTCCCTTTCTTTTTCTGCTTTTTACTGCTTTTCTCTGCTTTTTTCTTTTAGAGCAGACCAAGTCTGTCCAGTATCACACAGAGGTCCTGTCGGCTCACGGGGGAGTGCAGCATAAGATCTCCGGCGTCATTCCCACGCAAAATCCCCCTGCCCACCGCCTTTTCCACCGCCACTCTCCCATAAGGGTCGGGGGTGTTGTCAGGTACCGGATTTGTCCCGGTTTCAGGTTCGGTCTCAGGCTTGCTTCCCGTTTCGGCTGCGGGGTCGGGCTCCTCCTTAACCGGGGGGAAGGTCTTAAAACAGTAGTCAAGATCCACGTTCCCCGCGATGCCGTCAACCCGCCCCTGACTGCTGAACTGCCAGATCGCCGCGTCATCCCGATTGATTTTATCGCTGTACCAGGCGTACCAAAGCTCAAACTCCTTTAGCCGAGAAAGATCTATCATATGGCGGGAATAGTCCTGATTGGTGTAAACACCGGCGATATAACCGGCACTCTTTACCCGATTGCAAAAGGATCTTGCAAGTCTTGTGACAAAATCCCTAGTCACCTCAACCCCCTTGCTCTTTGCATAGCGGGTGCTGTCATACTCAAAGTCGTAAAAGATGGGATAATCAACCCTGTAAGGCTTTACCGCCGCGAGACAAAAGTCAGCCTCCCGGACAGCCTCCGCCTCATTCAGCGCATAGCTGAACCAATAGACACCGCAGGGGATCCCCAGCTGGTTGCACTCGGACATATTTCGGTGAAACTGATTGTCCACGTTGTTCACCCCGAAGCCTGCCCGTATTATCGCAAATCTTACCCCTGCCGCCTTGACCTTTTCCCAATCTATCTTACCCTGCCAGGTGGATACATCAATACCCTTTATCATCTCTACCATTCCTTTCGGTTTTTGCGAGTGATTTATGCTGCCCGTTTCGGTTGGGGCAGGCTATTCATCTTCTGCCTTTGCGGCATTTTCAATAGTAACCTTAAGTCCGCCGGTGATCTTTGTCAAAAAGGCGGGCATCGGCACGCCGATAGCACTGAGATTCTCCAGAACAGAGAGTATCTCGTTGATAATCAGCCAGACACAGACAAGCATCCCGAAGGCAAAGGTCACATTATAGGATATGCCCGCCTAAAGCAGAGTGCCCTGTAAAATCCAGTCCACAAGAACGCCGCAGCCTACCACCAAGAGGTAGCACACCTTCTTTACAATGCCGACAGTCCCCACTCGGGAGTGAAGCTCCTTTAGAATCCACGCCTTTATCATGCCGGTGGTATAGTCTGCTGCCATCACTAAAATAAGCAGGGCAACCGGCAAAAACAAAGCCTTAAAATACAGCCCCATCCCGGTCGCCAGCGCCGCTATGGTTGCTTTTATCACATTTTCTTTCATTTTATGTCCTCATATCCTCTTTTATGCTTGAATTTTTTCTTTCTTTTTTAGCACACCGCCGCAGAATTCACTCCGGCTTTGCCGGCCAGACAACGCTGTAGGGAAATCCCTCCTGCTCCGGTATATCCCGCAGAGCCTGACGATATGCCGCCCATTCTGCTTTTTTCTCCGGCGCAAGGGGGCTGTCTGCGTTCTGTGTCCAGTCATATTCCGCCAACAGGAGATTACGCTTATCTCTCACCGAGCCGGCAAGCCGCTTAATCTCCTCATCCCTTGCGAAAGTGAGCCATATATCAAAGTTTTTCTCAATCTCCTCGGCAAGGGTCTCCCTGTAGGGCACCTCGACTCTGTACTCGTCGTACTCGTATGTATTTTCTTCTCCCGTAGCCC
>JAAYQM010000035.1 GCA_012519315.1 Clostridiales bacterium
AGATCGCCGCCTTTCTGGGGTTGAGCGGCATTCCCGCCGACGACAAAAAGACCGACCCTACCGGCAAAGAAAGCAACGAAGAGACAGACAGCGAGAAGGTGCGGCGAGATGCCGTCGCCGTTGCGGTACAGAAATATATCGAAACCCACAACCAAAGGGAAATGCCCTCAGACAGACTTGGCACCTTTCCCCTCAACGGCATGATTACCTCCTACTTTTCGACCCGTCAAAACCCATTCTACCAGGTGGGCGCCGGGGAGGATGCCTTTGAATTTCACAGCGGCATCGACATCTCGGCGGCGATCAGCACCGATATTCTCTCCTACCGTGACGGCATCGTCTCCCGTGTGACCTATTCAAAAAGCTACGGAAACTATCTTATCATCACCCACAACGACGAGCTTGAAACCCTTTACGCTCATTGCGACAATATCCTTGTCAAGGAGGGGGACACGGTCAAGGAGGGGCAGCATATAGCGGTGGCGGGGAGCACCGGCCGCTCAACGGCAAGGCATCTGCATTTCGAGATAAGGATAAGGGGCAAGGCGGTGGATCCCCTGCCCTATCTGCCGGGAAAGGGGGCTGTTCTCGGCTAAATCTGACGATATAAGGAGCTTTTATGTTAAATCATCTGATCACCGGTCTTTTGGGAGCGGCTGTTTTATTCATACTGATAGTCGAGCCGCCCTGCTATTCCCTTCCGCTGATCATCGCTATACTTCTCCATGAGGGGGGGCACCTCTTGGCACAGAGGCTCTTGTGCGGCAAGAGGTGCAGGATCCGCCCGGTTCCCTTCGGTCTTTCGATTACCCTCTCAAACACAATGATCTCCTACAAAAGGGAGCTTATGATCTGCGCCGCCGGTCCCCTCGCCAATCTTCTCGCAGCTTGCCTTTCCGTCCTTTTGATGCACAGCTTCGGGCTGTATAGCGACGGGATGCTCTTTTTTCTTGTCTGCAACCTCCTTTTAGGGGTGGTAAACCTACTGCCTGTCAAGACGCTAGACGGCGGGCGCATCCTTTTATGCCTGCTTTTGATGCTGACCCTGCCCCACACCGCCGAAAGAATCTCAAACGGCGTATCAATGGCCCTTATATGCCTTATTTGGGTCTCTGCCGTCTACCTTTGGCTCAATATCGGACAAAACCCCTATCTGATTTTTTTATCGATCTATCTCTTCGCCCTCTCCTTAAACAAAAATTGCAATAAACAAAATCCCATCAACTGATTTTCGGAGGATATTCGAGAAAATCAAAGAATTATACAATTTAAATTGAAACAACCATCTCCCGTTCCGACTAATTGGATTAAATGATGAAATTTAAGATTCTTTGTGAAATATATTGCATTTTGTATTATTCTCTGCTAGAATATGTGCAATGATATAAACCGCCTGCGGTCGAGGAGCTGTGATCGGTTTATTTTCATTCATTGCACATATTTATTCTATTTTATATAGATACTATGCATAAAAAGGAGATGGAAAAACGCTGAGATGGATAAAATCATTGAAATCAAGGGTATATCGAAAGAATTCAACGGTGAGCAGGTTCTAGACAACATCAGTCTTGATATTCATGACAAAGAGTTTGTTACTTTACTTGGTCCCTCCGGCTGCGGGAAGACAACCACCCTCCGAATTATCGGCGGCTTTGTCACCCCGGACAGCGGCGACCTCTTTTTCAACGGGAAACGGATTAACGACCTCCCCCCTTATAAACGGAATGTTAATACCGTTTTTCAAAAGTACGCACTCTTTCCCCATCTCAACGTTTATGAGAATATCGCCTTTGCCCTCAGACTGTCAAAAACCCCGGAAAAGAAGATCAACATGCGGGTAAACGAAATGTTGGAGCTTGTCGACCTTGTGGGCTTTGAGCGCCGCAGTGTCAACTATCTTTCGGGCGGGCAGCAGCAGCGTGTGGCAATTGCCCGCGCCCTTATCAATCAGCCGAAGGTTCTTCTGCTGGACGAGCCCCTCGGTGCGCTGGATCTCAAGCTGCGGAAGGAGATGCAGACCGAACTTAAAAAAATTCAGCAGCATATGGAGATAACCTTCATTTACGTAACCCACGATCAGGAGGAGGCACTCACCATGAGTGATACTGTGGTTGTTATGAACCGCGGAACCATTCAGCAGGTGGGCACCCCTCAGGATATCTACAACGAGCCGGTCAATGCCTTTGTCGCCGACTTTATCGGGGAGAGCAACATCCTCGGTGGCATCATGCACAGGGATCGCCTTGTCGAATTTGCCGGCAACATTTTCGAGTGTGTTGACCGGGGATTTGCTCCCATGGAGCCGGTAGACGTTGTCATCCGCCCTGAGGATATCGTCCTTACCGAGCCGACGGCCGATACCATCAACGGCGTTGTCGAATCGGTTACCTTTAAGGGCGTTCATTACGAAATAATTGTTCAGGCGTCGGATACTTGGATTGTCCATTCAACCAAGGCGCGAGAGCCCGGCGATATCGTCGGCATCACCCTCTCCCCCTCCGACATTCACATAATGAAAAAGAGCTCCGCCTTTTCCCAAGGCTCCTTTATCACCGACGAAACGGAGGTAAGGAATATTGAATAGACGGTCCAGATACTCTGCCTTTCCCTATCTTCTGTGGATGAGCGTCTTTATCATCGTCCCCCTGATACTCATTCTGGTTTTCGCCTTCACCACAACAGTAAAATTCGATAACACCGGCAACCGTCTGACAAACGATCAGGCCGCCGAGCTTATCGCCGACTGGGAGGCATCAGGTAAGGCGGGCGACTTCCCCGTAAAGGAAAAATTCTACTTCACCTTTGACAATATCATCCAGGTTGGAAACTATTCCTCCACCCTGATAAACTCTGTAATTCTAGCCAGCATTGCCACGGTCATCTGCCTCTTTTTGGGCTACCCCTTTGCCTACATGGTTTCAAGAATGCGGGTCAGCCGGCAGAAGATTATGATCATGTTTATTATGCTCCCCATGTGGATGAATTTTTTGCTCCGCACCTATGCGTGGATGACCCTGCTTGAGAAAAACGGTTGGATTAACCGCTTTTTAGAGCTTTTCGGTATCGGCCCCTTTGAAATGATCAATACCCAGGGCGCCGTTGTCCTCGGCATGATCTACAATTTCCTTCCATACATGATCCTTCCCCTTTATTCGGTTATGACAAAGATCGACGACCACACCATAGAGGCGGCATACGATCTGGGGGCCAACAGGGTAAAGGCCTTGACAAAGGTTATCCTCCCCCTGAGTATGCCCGGCATTGCCTCAGGCATTACCATGGTCTTTGTTCCCGCCGTCAGTACCTTTATCATTTCAAAGCTGCTGGGTGGCGGAACGAATATGCTGATCGGAGACCTGATAGAGCTGCAATTTCTCGGCAACACTTACAACCCACATCTTGGCTCGGCAATCTCCCTTGTGCTCCTCGTCTTTGTGTTACTATGCATATCGGTCACCAACCAGCTTGACAGCGATAAAACAGAGGGGGTGCTGCTATGAAAAAACTGCCCTCAAGAGTATATTATATCTTCCTGTTTGGATTTCTCTATATTCCGATTTTCGTGCTTATCGCCAATTCATTTAACGCGTCAAAGAGCCGCAATGTATGGACGGGCTTTACCTTTGACTGGTATGTAAAGCTGTTTAACGATGCCGACATCATGTCCGCCCTTGCAAACACCATTATCATAGCCCTTATAGCGTCTACTGTGGCAACAGTGCTGGGAACCGCCGCCGCCATAGGAATATTTAACATGAAGAACACCGCCCGAACGGTCATCATGAACGCCACCTATCTCCCTATTATCAATCCTGAGATCGTCACCGGCGTGTCCCTGATGCTCCTCTTTGTGTTCTTGAAGATCAATCTCGGTTTTTTGACCCTTATCCTCTCCCACATCACCTTTTGCCTGCCCTATGTGATCCTCTGCGTGCTGCCAAAGCTGCGGCAGATGGACATCCACCTATATGAGGCGGCAATGGATCTGGGGTGCAACCGGAGACAGGCCTTCCGTAAGGTGGTTATCCCGGAGATAACCACCGGCATTATCACCGGCTTTTTGATGTCCCTGACCTATTCTATCGATGATTTTGTCATCAGCTATTTTACCAGCGGACCTACCTCCCAGACCCTTCCCATCACTATTTTTTCTATGACAAGGCGGAAGGTCAGCCCAAAGCTTAATGCCCTCTCCGCAATTATCTTCGTCATAGTCCTTGCGGTGCTTTTAGTAATGAATGTCAGGGAGATCAAGGCCTCGAAGAAAAACAAAAACAGGCGCTGACCTCTGTGAAAAAAGTATATTAAGAAAGGTGGATAACTCATATCAATGAAAAAAAACCGAATTTTCGCACTCCTGTCCGCAGTACTTTTTGTACTTCTCAGCTTTACCGGCTGCGGTCAAAGCTATGTCCCCGCTGAATGGGAAATCCCCTATTCGGACAGCGTTGACTGGAAAAAGTTCGCTGATGCAGGCATAACCTTAAATGTCTACAACTGGGGTGAATATATCGCTATTGCCGACGGGGAGGAGGAGAGCTTTGACACTATTGCCGAATTTGAGGCCCTCACCGGCATCTCGGTCAACTACACCAACTTTTCCTCCAATGAGGAGATGTACGCCAAGCTGAAAAGCGGGGGCACCTCTTATGATATCATCATTCCCTCCGACTATATGATCTCCCGCATGATAAACGAGGGGATGCTGCAGCAGCTCAACTTTGACAATATCCCCAACTTCCAAAACATTCAGGAGGATCTGAAGAATCCCGGCTATGACAGCACCGGCTCCTATTCTGTTCCCTATATGTGGGGGACGGTGGGCATCATTTACAACAAGACAAAGGTTGACGAGCCCGCTGAAAAGATTGCCAGCTGGGATATCCTCTGGAACGAAAAATATGCCGGCAACATCCTTATGTTTTCAAACTCCAGAGACGCCTTCGCCATCGCCCTTATGAAACTGGGCTACTCCTTTAACACCACCGACGAAAAGGAGATTCGGGAGGCCTTCGACGCCCTCAAGGAACAGAAGCCCTTAGTTCAGGCCTATGTAATGGACGAAATATACGATAAGATGGGAGGCGGCGAGGCCGCTGTTGCCCCGTATTACGCCGGGGATGCCATTGTCATGATGCGTGACAACCCCGACCTTGAATTTGTGGTGCCGAAGGAAGGGACAAACCGATTTGTCGACGCCATGTGCATACCTGTGGGCGCCGCTAACAAGGAGGCCGCCGAGCTTTTCATAAACTTCATGTGCGAGGATCTTGTCGGGCTTAAAAACTGCGAATACATCGGCTACGCAACACCGAATGTCAATGTTATGAACCTGCTTGACGACGAGATTAAAAACAATCCCATAATCTATCCCGACAAGGAGGTTCTTGACAACAGCGATTACTTCGTTGCCCTCCCGGCGGAAATCACCCTTCTTATCGACAACCTTTGGACAGAGCTTATGAGCAGCGCAAACGGCGTCGATATCTGGCTGCTTCCGATTTTAGTCGGTGTGGCAATCGTCGTATCCGCACTGTTGATATTCATACGCACAAAGAAAAAGGCGCGCAACAACTATTAAATTAAATTATCCCGGCAACCCTTCCCTTAGCAGGAAAAGCCGGTTCTGCCCGAATCCCCATTTAGCAGGAAAAGCCGAAGAAACAGTCACGTTTCTTCGGCTTTTTTTCTTATATCCTTATATCTGCCCTTGCTTAAATATAAGCGTGAAAAAGCTCTCACAACCCGGACACAGGCAGGTAAAGGCTGCAAAAACTTCGGCGCAAAATTGAGATTTGCTTAAAGGCCGTCTTAGAATCAGCTTTCAAGCTGCTTGCCGAGGAAATTTGCGGCTGTCTGAATCAGCTTAACCTCCACCTCGGTGTCCAGCTCCCTTGTTTCCTTTTCGCTAAAGCTAATTACCGACGCAACGCAGCCGATGATATCCCCCTCGGTTAAAATCGGCATGGCACAGCTGACATAATGGGAACTGCCGTCAGCCAGAATCATTATTTCCTCCTGCCCCTCCTTGTGATAATAGAGGGTTCGTCCCTCGATAATTTTTTCAAGCTCAGGGGATACCTTTTTGTCGTTATACTCCTTTTTAGAAACGCCGGCGCTGGCAATTACTGCATCACGGTCGCAGATAACGATTGCCATCGAGCAGGTTTTATGCAGAGTATCGGCATACTGAGCGGCAAAGGTGGCAAGCTCTCCTATAGGAGAGTATTTTTTAAAAATAACCTCCCCTTCCCGATCGGTATATATTTCCAGCGGATCGCCCTCCCTTATTCGCATGGTTCTGCGTATCTCCTTTGGGATAACCACTCTGCCAAGGTCGTCAATGCGGCGTACAATTCCCGTTGCTTTCATATATAAAATCCTCCGTTTTTTTGATCAAATGACAATTTAATTTTCCATGTGAATTAAACACTAATAATGTATCATTTTTCATGTCGGTTTATTCTATAAAACATTTGGTAAATTGTGTCGTTTTATAGCTTTACATTTTACACAACTATCCAAATCGGCAATGATAGTATTTGTAATTGAGTCGATTTTATACTCTTTTTCCCTTGAATGAGAAAAATAATTCACATTTTTTGCAAAAAACAAAGCCGTCGGAATGACGACTTTATTGCTTATATAAAAATATGTAATAACAAAGACCAAATCCCAAATCCGACTTTTCAGAGCCAACACACAAAAAAGGAGTCGCCCCCGCCATTCGGCAGCGCCGAGGAAGCTTGTGATTATGCTGCCCAATGCAAACAACTAACGATCTGTTTGCTCAACAATCTTACCGAAAAGATTCAGGCAGGTCATAGAAAGGAGGCAGATAAAACAGATGCAATGCACTTTCATTTTAAGCGCACTCTGATAGATTATGCACTTGTTGCAGAGGTCAAGGCAATAGGTGCAATAAAGGTGCTTACTAAGAAACCATCAACAAAAAGAGCCGCTTTTCCGTAAGCAGCTCTTTTTTTGTTTATATTAACTTTTTTTACTCTTCTCATCGAACTCTCTCAAGGTTTTTTCCGGGAACTCTTTCGGGAATCTCCGCTATATCCCCTTTACCTCTTATTTCCTTCATTGCCTCGGCAATCTTTTCTCTTATCTCCTCAACGGTAAGCCCGGTTGTGTCTATGCCGAGAGCCTCTGCACGTTTACGCAGCAGCTCAAGCTCAAGATTTGACCTTATCTCATCCCTTGCCGCCGAAATCTTTTCCTTTAATTCATCTCTTGCATCGGCAATCCTTTCCCTTATCACCCTGCCATTGCTCTCTGCCCGACAAATCCCCGTCTCACCTACAGCCAGGGATAATTTTTCAGCCGGCAATCTACCCTCTTTTTTGACCGTCTGTTCAGCCGAATCCCCGTCTGAAGGCAGATCTGTCTGGCTACTTTGAGGCATATTTGCCAATGTTATGCTGCCTATCGAAAGAATTCCGGCAATTATGACACTTAAAATTATTTTTTTGATCATCATAACTCTCCTTTCGCCTAAAAAATTTCTTATTTACGAAAACACAGTCTCAATAAATCATAAAATCAATCGGTCGTCCTACTATTATTTTATAATATAATTCCCCATTTGTAAATACATTTTTTATTTTTTCATAATGAAAAAGATGCCGCAAATCAAGGCATTTTCCAATACTTGAAATCCCGGATATGCAACCGTTCCCCCTTTTTTGTTGTTTGGATGCTATCGCTTAAACCGAACAATGACGGACATATTCAATTTTGGAATATATAGATTATTTATTAGAATTGATTGGGCTGTGAAAGAGTGTTAATATAGTATTAAGAATACTGATTTATTACATATTACATTGGAGAATATAAATGTTTGAGAAGAAATTAGCAGATACGATTTGTGTATCAAAGAGCGGAGACATTTTGAATTCACCTGTAAAAGTGGGAAATGTCACAATTAATAACCGTATTGTAATACAGCCGATGGAGGGCTGTGACGGTACGAAATCGGGCGCGCCCGATGAGCTGACAAACAGACGATACAACCGTTTTGCGGAAAGCGGAGCCGGTATTATTTGGTTTGAGGCGGTGGCGGTAGAGGAAAGGGGACGCTCCAATCCCCGCCAGCTCTGGTTAACCGAGGAAAACAAGGATCATTACAAAAGGCTGATTTTTGATATCAAAAGCCGGGCACTTTCCACCACGGGAGTTTTGCCTGTTCTTATTATGCAGGCAACCCATAGCGGGCGATATTCAAAGCCGAAGGGAGTCCCCGAGCCGATTATCGCCTGCAACAATCCGATAATCGAGATGGATAAGCCCCTGTCCCCCGACAGGATAATCACCGACGACGGGATAAAACGCATTGAGGAGAGCTATGCCGAGGCCGTAAAGCTTGCCGAGGAGGTAGGCTTTGACGGAATCGATATCAAATGCTGTCATGGCTATCTCAACAACGAGCTACTTTCAGCATACACCCGTAAGGGGGAGTATGGAGGGAGCTACGAGAACCGCACAAGATTCTTCAGAAACTGCGTCAACATAGCAAAATCGTACACAAACTCGGATTTTATCATAACATCGAGACTAAACATTTACGACCATATTCCATACCCCTACGGCTGGGGGATGAACAAGGAGGATGTCAACCCCGATTTATCCGAGCCGTTAAGGCTTATTGAGGACATAAACCTTGATCTGTTGAACATAACGATGGGAAATCCTTATTATAATCCTCAGGTCAACCGACCGGTTGATATGTCGGCGGTCAAACGTATGTTTGAGCTGACAAAGAGGGTGCAGGACGCCTTCCCGGAAAAGAAAATTATTCTTTCTGCCGTTACATATCTTAGGGAAAATGCCGGCTATTATGCCGCAAAGGCTATCGAAGAGGGATATTGCACAATGGCAGGCTTTGGGCGGATGTCGATCGCCTATCCGAAATTTGCGCAGGATATGCTTAACGGCGGTCTTGACAGCAGAAAGGTGTGCATAACCTGCGGCAAATGCACCGAGCTTATGAGGTGCGGCAGCGTTACCGGCTGTGTCATCCGTGATAAATATTATACCGATTTATATAAGGAGGTTATGACAAGATGCGTATAGCGGTTGTTACCGGTTCGGGTCGGGGTATTGGAAATGCAATAGCCTCAACTCTCGAAAGGGAGGGGGTAACGGTGGTCTACTCG
>JAAYQM010000036.1 GCA_012519315.1 Clostridiales bacterium
TATAACTCTCAAAGGCCACATTCTGCAAATCAAATGCTTACTCCTAATGAAAAAGAAGAGAGTTTTAATATGAGTTAGACATGTTTTTTTACTTTTTTCTGTCTACTATATTGACATCTGTCCAGATGCCGAGAATCGGAATATCCATCATTTTTGCCATGTTGGCCGCCTTGTCAACAATCATGCCCACCAGCTCTTGCGGTGAGGTGACCATGACAATGCCGCTGACTGGGATAGATTGGAATACAGTGAGGGGAACGTCCCCGGTTCCGGGGGGCATATCAATAAACATAAAGTCAACGTCATCCCAGATGACATCTGTCCAGAACTGTTTGACTACGCCGGCGATTACCGGACCTCGCCAGACGACAGGGTCGGTATCCTTTTCGAGAAGGAGGTTGATGGAGATTACCTCGATTCCCGTTTTGCTTCTGAGAGGTAGCATTCCGTCCCCTGTTCCTCTTGCATGTCCCTCTATTCCAAAGGCTTTTGGAATGGAGGGGCCGGTGATATCGGCATCGAGAACGGCGGTTTTATAGCCCTTTCGGTTCATGGCGACTGCTAGCATGGCGGTGACCAGAGACTTGCCCACCCCTCCTTTTCCGCTGACGACCCCGATAACTCTTTTGATATTGCTTAATTTATGGGGCTGTTCGAGCAGACTTTTTTTATTGCTTTTGCGGTCTGAGCAGTTCTCTGCACAGCCGGCACAGTTTTGATTGCAGCTTTGGCTCATTGGGTTTCTCTCCTTATATATATTCATGATGATGCAACTATGAATAAAATTATACTCCTATTCGACATCTCTGTCAAATGTTTTCGGGGGATATTAATAAGCTTTCTGCCTTTAATGTGTCGTTAATAAACAGGAAAAGCAATAATACTATATTTTCTTAATACCGGATTAACGGTAAACACCCTTGTTTGATACTATGATTAAAATTTTTCCCAAATGGCAGAAAAAAAACAAAAAAGTCATTGACAAGATCACTTTAATGTGTTAGAATACATAAAATCAATTTTTTCGGAGATTAAAAAATGTTCTCAGCAGTATATGTGATTAACATAGTCATCGCCGTCCTAGTGATTATTGACCTAGGGCTTTTTGGTGATGGCTTTTTTTTCAGTACTGTGAACCGATTGAGACAATTTAACCCGAAAGAGGCAGCATATAGCGCCTAAGGATTAAATATAACCGATCAATCTTACAGTACTAAGCTGTAAGATTTTTTTTATTAAAAAATGAATTAAGGAGAAGTAAAGATGATTTTGACCGGTGCGGAAATTATTGTAGAAACATTAATAGAGCAGGGCTGTAAGACTGTATTTGGCTATCCCGGTGGCTTTGTTCTAAATATATATGATGAGCTTTATAAAAGAAGCGATCGCATCCGTCATGTGATTACCGCTCATGAGCAGGGAGCTGCCCATGCGGCGGACGGATATGCCAGAGTTTCGGGTGATGTTGGAGTTGTTATTGCAACCTCGGGACCCGGTGTGACAAACTTGATCACAGGTATTGCCACAGCTCATCTGGACTCTGTTCCCCTTGTTGCCATTACCGGAAACGTACCCCTTTCCATGCTTGGGCGGGACAGCTTTCAGGAGGTAGACACCACCGGTATTACCATGCCAATAACAAAGCATAATTATATTGTAAAAAGCGCAAAGGATCTTGCCAAAACCATTCGTGAGGCCATCCGTATTGCAAAATCCGGACGACCGGGTCCTGTTTTGATTGACGTGCCGAAGGATGTTCAGCTTCAGACCTGTGAGTACCTCCCTAGCGAGAAGGAACAGCCCGATGCCTATCCTCGGGCGGATGCGGCGGTTATCGAGGATATTGTACAGTTGATACGGGAATCTAAGCGCCCCTATATTTACAGCGGCGGCGGTGTTATTATGGCGGATGCGGCGGCAGAGGTTATGCGGCTTGCCGAAATGATAGATGCTCCTATCGGATTCAGCATGATGGGGCTTTCGGCGGTGCCGGGTGACTTTAGGTACAATCTTGGCATGACCGGTATGCATGGACGATATGCCTCCACAAAGGCAAATGCCGAGGCGGATCTTGTTCTGGCGGTTGGCGTTCGATTCAGTGACCGAGCAACAGGGAAAAAATCTAAATATTCACAGCACGCGAAGATTGTTCATATTGATATCGACCCTGCCGAAATCAATAAAAACATCAATGCGTATCTTGGAGTGTCTGCCGATATCAAGAGCACCCTTTCGGCAGTGATTGAAAAGCTTACTCCTGAGAGGCGACCGGAATGGATGGCTGAGGTGGAGAAATATCGAAAGGAAGAAGCCTCCTGTGCGCCCCGCGATGACAGCCTTAATCCTAAAGTATTGATTTCCCATGTGCAGAAATACACCGATGTCAATACTATCATCGCCACCGATGTCGGTCAGCACCAAATGTGGACGGCGCAGAATTATTGTCACAAGCGACCGCGGCGGTTTTTGACCTCCGGAGGCCTTGGAACGATGGGCTATGGCATGGGCGCCGCAATTGGCGGCTCTGTTGCCGCAGGGGGGGAACGCACCGTTCTTTTCACCGGGGACGGCAGTTTTGGCATGAATCTTACCGAGCTTGCCACCGCTGTTTCCAATCAACTTCCCATTGTTGTTATTGTTATGAACAATGGGGTGCTTGGCATGGTGCGTCAGTGGCAGACACTGTTTTATGACAAACGTTATTCCCAGACAACTCTTGGAAGAAAGACCGATTTTGTCAAGCTTGCCGAGGCCTTTGGGGCTCACGGCTTTAGAATCAGCGAGCTTTCCCATCTGGATGAGGTTTTGGAGAAGGCATTCTCTCTTAATTCGCCGGTCGTCATTGATTGCCTGATCGATCAGGACGAATTTGTTTTCCCTATGATTCCTCCCGGCGGTTCGATCGACGATATCATTGTTAAACAAGGATAGAGGTAATGTAAAGTGAAAAAGGGACAATTTATACTCGGTGTTATAGTAACCAACCATTTTGGCGTTTTAACCAGGGTTTCCGGTCTTTTCTCAAGGCGCGGGTACAATATTGACAGCCTGAATGTCGGAGAAACGGAGGACCCGACCCTCTCCCGCATGACCATTATTGTAACGGGGGACGACTATATTGAGTCGCAAATCGTAAAGCAATTATCGAAGCTTCAGGATGTAAAAAAGGTGGAGCTTTTACCCGCCGACGAGGCGGTTATACGCGAGCATCTGCTTATCAAGGTGAGGGTGACAAACGAAACCCGCACCCAGATTACCGAGGCGGTCAATATTTTCAGAGCAAAGGTTATCGACTTTACCGCTGAGGCAATGACTGTTGAGGTTACCGGGGAGACGACAAAACTTGATGCTTTCATCGAATATGTCAAGAATTTTGGAATTATTGAGATGTGCCGTGCCGGCGCCCTCGCTGTATATCGCGGGACAAAATCACTTTAAAAGCAAATATATTTTATATACTAAAATTTTTAGAAATAAAAGGAGTATTTCACATGGCTAAATTGTATTACGAATCGGACTGCAATCTGGATATATTGAAAGGTAAAACGGTAGCGGTTATCGGCTATGGCAGCCAAGGGCACGCCCACGCTCTTAATCTTCACGACAGCGGTGTTTCGGTTATTGTCGGGCTTTACAGCGGATCAAAATCGGCAGAGAAAGCAAAGGCAGACGGACTACGTGTTATGAACACACCGGAGGCTGTTGCCGCCGCTGATCTTGTTATGATTCTTGTTAATGACGAAAAACAGGCAGACCTCTACAAAAACGACATTGCTCCCTATCTGAAATCGGGCGCAACCCTTGCATTTGCCCATGGATTTAACATTCACTACAACCAGATCGTACCTACAAACGATGTGGACGTTATCATGATAGCGCCCAAAGGACCCGGTCACACCGTTCGTAGCCAGTATCTTGAGGGCAAGGGAGTTCCTTGTCTTATTGCCGTCTATCAGGACGCCTCGGGCAAGGCGAAGGAGACTGCATTGGCATATGCAGCAGGCATTGGCGGCGCCCGTGCGGGTATTCTTGAGACTACCTTTAAGGAGGAGACCGAGACCGACCTCTTTGGTGAGCAGGCCGTGCTTTGCGGCGGTGTTACCGCATTGATGAAGGCGGGCTTTGAGACCTTGGTGGAGGCCGGATATCAGCCTGAGAGTGCCTATTTTGAATGTATTCATGAGATGAAGCTGATTATTGACCTTGTTGTTGCGGGCGGTCTTTCCTTTATGCGCTATTCGATCAGCGATACCGCCGAATACGGCGACTACACGGTAGGTAAGCGCATTATCACCGAAGAAACCAAAAAGGAAATGAAAAAGGTTTTAGAAGAAATTCAGACCGGTCAATTTGCACGCAACTGGATCCTTGAGAACAAGGCAAATCGTCCCTCCTTCCTTGCAATGCGCAAAATGGAGAAGGAGCATCCCGCCGAGACTGTAGGAGCCGAGCTTCGTGCAAAGATGAGCTGGAAAAAATAAAGAATTCAGCAAAAAATCAGCCGGTGGATTAACCGGTCGCAAGCCGGAAAGGAATCATACTATGAGAAGCGATGTTATGAAAAAGGGACCGGAGCGCGCGCCGCAACGTTCCTTGCTTAAGGCAATGGGATATACCGAAGGGCAGATTAGAAAGCCAATAATCGGCATTGTCAACTCCTTTAACGAAATTGTGCCGGGGCATATTCATCTTAATAATATTGCCCGTGCGGTGAAGGACGGGGTGCTTGCCGCCGGAGGAACCCCCGCCGAGTTTAACGTTATCGGGGTGTGCGACGGTCTTGCCATGGGGCATGTCGGCATGAAATACTCACTTGCCTCAAGAGAGCTGATTGCGGATAGCATCGAATGCATGGCAATGGCGCACTGCTTTGATGCTTTGGTCTTTATTCCAAACTGTGACAAAATTGTTCCCGGAATGCTGATGGCGGCCGCCCGGCTGAACATTCCCTCTATCTTTGTTTCGGGAGGACCTATGCTCTCCCTTGAGGGCAAGGGCGGCAATGCCCTTGATCTCAACAGTGCCTTTGAGGCGGTGGGCGCATATATGAACAATACGGCAAGCGAGGCAGAGCTTTTTGATATTGAAGAGCGCTGCTGCCCAGGGTGCGGCTCCTGTTCGGGAATGTTTACCGCAAACTCGATGAATTGTCTTACCGAGGCTCTGGGGATGGCTCTGCCGGGTAACGGCACTATCCCGGCGGTTTATGCCGCCCGTCTCCGTCTGGCGAAGGCGGCGGGTGAGCAGATTATGAAAACTCTGGAGATGGGGGTTCGCCCTCGGGATATTATGACCGAGGACGCCTTCCGCAACGCTCTTGCCGTCGATATGGCTCTCGGCTGCTCTACCAATTCGGTGCTGCATCTGATGGCTATCGCCAACGAGGCGAAGGTTTCCCTTGATCTTGCCATGATCAATAAAATCAGCGCAAACACCCCAAATCTCTGTAAATTGGCGCCGGCAGGACCTCATCATGTACAGGATTTGTACAATGCGGGAGGGGTCTATCGGGTTATGGATATTCTGAATGAGGCGGGGCGCATTAATGCCGATGCCCTGACGGTGACCGGTAAAACTATGGGTGAAAACCTTGCAAGGGAGCGGTTTTACATCACCGATGGCAGCGTGATCCGCCCCTTTGACAATCCTTATTCCTCAACCGGTGGTATTGCCGTATTGTTCGGCTCCCTCGCTCCCGACGGGGCGGTGGTCAAGCGCAGCGCCGTTGCTGAGGAGATGCTTAAGCATCGCGGACCTGCCCGTGTCTTTGACAGCGAGGAGGAGGCCATTTCTGCCATCTATCAAAAGCGGATAAAAGCAGGGGATGTGTTGATCATCCGCTACGAGGGACCCTCCGGCGGTCCGGGTATGAGGGAGATGCTTTCTCCCACATCGGCCATCGCCGGCATGGGGTTGGATAAATCGGTGGCGCTGATCACCGACGGTCGCTTTTCCGGGGCAACTCGCGGTGCCTCTATAGGTCATGTTTCTCCGGAGGCCGCCCGAGGCGGTAATATTGCCTATGTTTGTGACGGGGATATGATTTCCATTGATATTCCGAACTATACCCTAAACCTGGAGGTTTCGGAGGAGACGCTGGAAGAACGCAAAAAGCAGATAAACCTTAAAAAGAAAGAGGATATAACCGGTTATTTATCCCGCTATGCCCGCTATGTTTCTTCTGCCGACAAAGGTGCTGTGATTGAGTAAAGGAGATAAATGCGGCTGAAAAATCGCAGCATAGAATTTTCTCCAACCTTAGCCGTTGGCAAAAGCATTATAGATCATGAAAGGATCCGATATGGACAGACATATTAAGATATTTGATACAACCCTCCGCGACGGCGAGCAAGCCCCCGGATGCAGTATGAATCTTGAGGAAAAGCTTGAGGTAGCAAGACAGCTTGAGTTGCTGAAGGTAGATGTAATTGAGGCCGGCTTTGCCATCTCCTCTCCCGGGGACTTTAATTCGGTGAAGGCTATAGCCGAGCATATTAAAGATTGTACCGTAGCTTCCCTTGCGAGAGCGGTGCAAAAGGATATTGACGCCGCCTATGAGGCAATAAAGGGGGCTGTTTCCCCGAGGATACACGCTTTTCTTGCAACCTCTCCCGTTCATATGAAGCATAAGCTGAAAATGACTCCGGATGAGGTGCTGCAAAAGGTTGTCTATGCCGTGAAGTATGCAAAAAGCCTTTGTGGCGACGTGGAATTTTCCGCTGAGGACGCCATGCGCAGCGACCGTGAGTTTTTGGCAAGGGTGGTGGAGGCTGCTATCTCTGCCGGTGCCACGACTATCAATATTCCTGATACTGTCGGCTATGTCATCCCTGAGGAAGTGTTTGACATGATCACTTATCTGAAAAACACTGTGCCGAATATCGATAAGGCAGATCTTTCTGTACACTGTCATAACGATCTTGGTATGGCTGTTGCCAATTCGATTGCCGGTATTAGGGCGGGCGTCACCCAGATTGAGTGTACTGTAAACGGACTTGGAGAGCGGGCAGGGAACGCCGCCCTTGAGGAAATTGTGATGGCAATAAAAACGAGAAGAGAGCTTCTCGGCTGCCGTACCCGAATTGACACCCGTCAGATTAACCGCACAAGCAAGCTGGTTTACAGCATTATCGGTCAGATGCCGGCCATTAACAAGCCGATTATCGGGGCAAACGCATTCGCTCACGAGTCGGGCATACATCAGCACGGTGTTCTCGCCGAGCGCACTACATATGAGATTATGTCCCCGGAGGAAGTGGGGATTAAGAAGAACAAGCTTGTCCTTGGTAAGCATTCGGGCAAGCACGCCATTCTTGACCGCTTAAAGGAGCTTGGCTACAATCTTGAGGCCGGGGAGTTTGATCGCTTTTATGAAAAATTCAAGGCCCTTTGCGATAAGAAGAAGATCATTACCGACAGCGACCTTGAGGCACTGGTGTATAATAAGGAACGCATCGACAGCCACTATCGCTTGGAGTTTTTCGATGTGCATACCATGAAGAATGCTTCCTCCACCTGCGTGATTCGGTTGAGAAAGCAGGATGAGGTCTTTGAGGAGGTCTCTCTCGGAGACGGTCCCATTAATGCCGCTTATAACGCTATCGATAAGATCACCGATAATATATGTGAGGAACTTAGCCACTATAATATCCATTCGGTATCTGACGGAACCGATGCCTTAGGCGAGGTGACTGTGAGAATGCGTTCGGGGGATCATGTCGTCACCGGACGGGGGCTGTCCACCGACATTATCGAATCGAGTATTCTTGCCTATGTTAATGGCATCAACAAGCTTTTGGCTCTATAAGGAGGTACTCTATTGAACAAAGTTAAAATTGATATATTCGACTCAACTCTGAGGGATGGTGCCCAGGGTGAGGGAATATCCTTTTCTGTCAATGATAAATTGAATATTGTTAAGGCGCTGGATGCCTTCGGCGTGGATTATATAGAGGCGGGCAATCCGGGCTCAAACCCAAAGGACGTTGATTTTTTTCAAAGGGTTGCCTCTATTAAACTAAGGCATGCAAAGCTGTGCGCCTTCGGCAGCACCTGCCGTTACGGAACGCCTCCTGCCGAGGATGCCAATATCATTTCTTTGTTGTCTGCCAACACCCCGGTTACCGTCATTTTCGGAAAATCGTGGGACCTTCACGTCCATGAGATTTTGCGTATTACTCTTGAGCAAAATCTCTATATCGTAAAAGAGACCGTCTCCTACCTGAAATCAAAGGGGAAGGAGGTTATCTTTGATGCCGAGCATTTTTTTGACGGATATAAGGCAAATTCCGACTATGCAATGGAGGTTTTGAAGGTCGCCTTTGAAGGAGGGGCTGATTCGGTGGTTCTGTGCGACACTAATGGGGGATGCCTCCCTGACGAGGTTTATGAGATGACCTGCCGGGTGATCGAGACCTTCCCCGGCAAAAAAATCGGCATCCACTGTCACAACGACACCGGCTGCGCCGTTGCAAACTCGATACTTGCAGTGCGGGCGGGTGTTCGGCAGGTACAGGGTACCTTTATCGGTATCGGAGAACGATGCGGTAATGCCGATCTCAGTGTAATTGTTCCGAATCTGCGGCTAAAGCTGGGGTATGAATGCAGCGGCAGGCTTGATATGCTCTCTACCGTCTCCCGTCAGCTTGCGGAAATTTCAAACACACAGATCGATCCGTGTAAGCCGTATACCGGTCACAGCGCCTTTGCCCATAAGGGGGGAATGCATATCGACGGCGTGCTTAAGGTTTCAAAGTCCTTTGAACATATTGATCCCGCCGCCGTCGGAAACAAGCGCAAGTTTTTGATGTCGGAGGTATCGGGGCGGAGTACCGTTATAACTAAGATTCAGAGCTTTGCGCCGGGGCTGACCAAGAATTCTCCAAAGACCGCTGAAATTCTTGATCGACTCAAGACGCTGGAGCATGAGGGATACCATTTTGAGGCGGCGGATGCAAGCTTTGAGCTGCTTGTTAAAAGAATTCTCGGAATCTACAAGCCCCACTTCAAACTGGTTTTATATAAAACCATGGGTGATTTTCCGGTTCCCGAGGGAGGGATGCCTGCCTCTGCCACCATCAAGATTGAGGTGGACGGCAAAGAGGAGGTCACCGCAGTTATGGGGAACGGACCGGTTAACGCTCTCGACCTTGCACTTCGCAAGGCCCTGACCGTTTTCTACCCCGAAATTGCCGAAATCAGCCTTCGGGACTATAAGGTGCGTGTTCTCGAGCAGAACAGCACAACGGCGGCAAGGGTTCGGGTTTTGATTGAAACAGCTGATGAAAAGAATGTTTGGACCACAATAGGAGTTTCGAACGATATTATCGAGGCTTCCTTGATTGCTCTGATTGATTCCATCGAATATAAGCTGGCACTTAACGAAAAATAAAGGGGAAATATAGAATATGCCAATGACAATGACGCAAAAGATCTTGGCGGCACATGCCGGCCTTGAATCGGTGCGCGCGGGAGATCTCGTGCTTGCAAATGTGGATATGGTGCTAGGAAACGATATTACCTCTCCTGTCGCCATCAACGAATTTGAAAGACTGGGACAAAAAAAGGTGTTTGACAAGGAGAAGATCTCCCTTGTTATGGACCATTTTGTTCCCAATAAGGATATCAAGGCTGCCGAGCAGTGCAAGCGCTGCCGGGATTTTGCCGGAGAAATGGGAATTGTTAATTATTACGACTGCGGTGAGATGGGTGTCGAGCATGCCCTGTTGCCTGAAAAGGGGCTTGTCACAGCGGGGGATGTGGTGATCGGCGCCGACTCCCACACCTGTACCTACGGCGCTCTTTCCGCCTTTTCCACCGGTGTCGGCTCCACCGACATGGCCTGCGGCATGGCCACCGGAAAGGCTTGGTTCAAGGTGCCATCGGCGATCAAATTTGTTCTGACAGGAAGCCTTTCTCCGTGGGTATCGGGCAAGGACGTAATCCTCCACATCATCGGTAAAATCGGGGTGGATGGCGCCCTTTACAAATCCATGGAGTTCTGCGGCGAGGGTGTTTCCGCTCTGTCCATGAGCGACCGCCTTTGCATGGCTAATATGGCTATCGAGGCCGGTGCCAAAAACGGCATTTTCGAGTATGACGAAAAGACTGAGGAATTCCTCAGGCAGGTTGGCGCAAAGCCTGCCCGTGTCTATAAAGCCGACCCCGATGCCGAATATGATGAAGTCATTCACATCAATCTTTCGGAAATTACCCCCACAGTTGCCTTCCCCCATCTGCCGGAGAATACCCGCACCTTTGAGGATATGGAGGAGATTGCCATAGATCAGGTGGTTATCGGCTCTTGTACCAACGGACGCCTTGAGGATCTGATCGCTGCCGCCGAGATATTGAAGGGGAAAAAGGTGGCAAAGGGTGTTCGCACCATCATCATTCCCGCCACACAGAAAATTTATCTTGAGGCAATGGAAATGGGTCTGCTCAAAATCTTCATCGATGCGGGTGCCGCCGTCTCCACTCCTACCTGCGGCCCCTGTCTTGGGGGACATATGGGCATCCTTGCAAAGGGTGAGCGGGCTGTTGCCACAACCAACCGAAACTTTGTCGGGCGTATGGGGCATCCTGAGTCGGAGGTCTATCTTGCCAGTCCTGCCGTTGCGGCAGCCAGTGCGGTCACAGGCAGGATCACTCATCCCAAAGAGGTAATGGTCTAACGGGATAAAAATAAATTGGAGAAGGATATTGCTGATATGAACAATATAAAGACAAATGTAAGAGGCAAGGCGATCAAATACGGGGACAACGTGGATACCGACGTTATCATTCCGGCACGTTATCTCAATACCTCCGACAAAAAGGAGCTCGCCTCCCACTGTATGGAGGATCTTGATAAAAATTTTACTAAAATCGTTCGCGTCGGCGATTTAATGGTGGCAGGAAAAAACTTCGGTTGCGGCTCCTCTCGTGAGCATGCGCCTATCGCCATTAAGGAAAGCGGTATCTCTCTTGTAATTGCCAAGAGCTTTGCAAGGATTTTTTATCGCAATGCCATCAATATCGGTCTTCCCATTATCGAATGCCCTGAGGCAGCCGAGGAAATTGAGTCTGGGGATGAGGTTGGCATGGATTTTGACAGTGGGGTTATCTATAATTTTACAAAAAACAAAACCTATACCGCAGCCCCGTTCCCGCCCTTTATTCAGTCGATTATTACCGCCGGAGGGCTTATTAACGCTGTAAAGTCGGATATGTTTGGGGAGAGATGATATGAACTACAAAATTGCATTGCTAAAGGGGGATGGCATCGGCCCCGATATTGTGGACAGCACCCTTTCGGTGCTGGATAAGGTGGCGGCAAGGTTTGGTATCACCTTTACCTACACCCCCTATCTTATGGGAGGGTGCGCTATTGACGAGACGGGGGTGCCCTTGCCTGAGGAAACGATAAAGGGCTGCCTTGAAAGCGACAGCGTTCTCTTGGGGGCTGTGGGCGGACCGAAATGGGAAACCCTGCCCGGACATCTTCGCCCTGAGGCGGGACTTCTCGGTATTCGCAAGGCTATGGGGCTTTATGCCAACATCCGCCCTGTGCGCCTTTATAGCGCCCTGAGAGAGAGGTGCCCTTTGCGGTCGGTGGAGGCTTTTGATATTGTTATCGTACGGGAACTGACCGGCGGCATATATTTTGGTGAGCGGGGGCGCCGTCAGGGGGCGAACGGGGAGGAGGCATACGACACCGAGTGCTACAGCACAACGGAGATAGAGCGTATCGGCAGAGTTGCTTTTGAGATGGCGGGTATGCGCTCAAAGCGGGTTACCAGCATTGATAAGGCAAATGTGCTTGAAAGCTCTCGCCTCTGGCGTGAGGTAATGCACCGCTTGGCAGCCGAGTATCCCGATATTGACTACAGTGATATGCTGGTGGATAATGCCGCCATGCAGCTGATAAAAAACCCCGCCCAGTTTGATGTAATCGTCACCTCTAATATGTTCGGAGATATTCTCTCGGACGAGGCATCCCAACTGACGGGATCTATCGGCATGCTGCCCTCGTCCTCCCTCGGCGGCACTAAACGGGGACTGTATGAGCCGATTCACGGCTCGGCCCCCGACATTGCCGGAACGAGAACGGCCAATCCCATTGCCACCATTCTTTCGGCGGCTATGATGTTGCGCTATTCCTTTAATCTTGCCGAGGCGGCCGACGCTATTGAGAGGGCGGTGGAGGGGACGCTTGATGCCGGCTACCGCACCCGCGATCTCGGGGGTACTCTCGGTACCGATGAAATCACCGCAAAGATTCTCGAATTGATATAGCATTTATGATGAAAAAACCCGCCGACAGTGCTGTCAGCGGGTTTTTGTCAGGTGTGGACGCTATTATTTTTTAAAAGTAGGTGTAGTAACACATATTCCGGCATTTTGTGATGATAAAAAGCGAATGCCTTGAAGCATCTTTTTACTGGAAAACTGCGCCCGAATATGATACAATAAAAGTTAGAGTATTTTTTAGTCTATAACTGCTTTTGTTTATGCACATTATCCCCGAGATAGGAGAGAACACGCCGTGATGTTGATTATTGCCGAAAAACCGAGCCTTGCCAGGAATATTGTTGCCTGCCTGTCCTCCGAGGCGAAAATGAAGAATTTCGGCAGCTATTATGAGGGCGGCGGATATATTGTGACCTATGCCTTTGGGCATCTGTTCTCCCTATGCGATATTGAGGATTATACCGGACCTACATCAAGCGGACGTTGGTCTATGGAGAATATCCCCTGCTTCCCCGCGGAATTCCGCTTTCAACTAAGGAAAAATCCTGATAAAACGGTGGATCCCGGAGTGAAAAAGCAGTTTGAGGTGATTTCTCAGCTTTGTAACCGCCCTGATGTGGACACCATTGTCAATGCCGGCGACTCCGATCGGGAGGGAGAAATTATTATCCGTCTGTGTGTGCAGAATGCCCTGAAAAGCAAAAAACGGCTGACCCGTCTCTGGCTGCCCGACCAGACACCAGAGACTATTGCCAAGGCTCTGCGGGAGATGAAGGATGAGTCGGAATACGACAATCTTGCCAACGAGGGCTTTGCCCGCACCTATATTGATTGGCTGTACGGGGTTAATCTGACACGCTATGCTACCCTGAAGACAGGGACGCTGCTTCGTGTGGGGCGGGTCATTGTACCGATTGTCAAGGCGATTTACGACCGGGAGATGGCAATCAAAAATTTCAAGCCGGATATCTACTATGCCATTGTCAGCAAGGAGAGGACGGGCGGCGAAGAGATTGAGCTGACGTCAAAAGAAAGATTTGACAAGGATCAGCTGCATAAGGCTGAGGAGCTTTGCGCCCGGTATAACGCCCAGCGGGCGGTGGTTGTCCATAAGAAGACGAGAAAGGATGTCCTGAATCCGGGCAAGCTTTATTCTCTGTCAAAGCTGCAAAACGTGCTTGGTAAAAAATACAAGATGTCGATGGAGGACAGCCTTAAGATTGTGCAGGAGCTTTATGAAAAGGGGTATCTTACCTATCCTCGCACAAACTCCGAGTATCTGGCCGTCGCCGAAAAGGACAAGGTGCGGAATATTATCCGGAATTTGCAGAGCATCGGCTATCCTGTTGAATTTAAAGATAAAAAAACGATTTTTGATGATAGTAAAATCGAGTCCCATTCGGCGCTGACGCCAACCTATAAAATACCGAAAAAGGAACAGCTCACAGAGAATGAGATGCGGGTCTACCAGACGGTTATTCGCCGTTTTGTGGCAGTTTTTTGCGCTAACGATTGCATTGTTGAAAAAACCGAGATCAAAATATCGGTAGGGGATCTTGAGGAATTTACCCTTAGGGGTACGGTGATTAAAGAGCCGGGTTGGACAAAGTTTGACGATTATACCGCAAAGGACAAAATCCTTCCTCCTCTGAAAAAGGGGGATGAGGTGACCATTAACTTCCAGCCAAAGGAGAAGGAAACCAGCCCACCGCGCCGCTATACCATTGAAACCCTTAACAACTACCTAAAAAACCCCTTCAGAGAGGATAAAGCCGCCCTTGCCGAGAGCGAGGATGAGGACGACACCGAGGATTATCGGGCGATTTTTGAGGGGCTGGAGCTTGGTACCGAGGCGACACGAACCGGAATTATTAAAAATGCCATCAAGAGCAAATATATTGAACTAAAAAAAGATGTCTACCGTATTCTTCCCGACGGCATCTATTTGATCGAATCCTTGACTTATATGGGGATTTCCATGGACAAGTACAAGACGAGCACCCTAGGGCAGGCGCTGAAAAAGGTTTTCCGCGGTGAGATGACGGTGGGGGAGAGCGTCGAGCTTGCCAAAAAGGAGATTGCCGAGGTTTTCGAGCAAAAGCCCAGCTCCCCCGAAACCGATACCGACAGCGGGTTTTATCGGGCCGAGGTGGGGGACTGCCCTCTTTGCGGCGGTCGGGTGGTGAAGGGAAAATACGGCTATGGCTGTTTAAATTATAAAGAGGGCTGTAAATTCCGCATAAGCGGTGTTATTTGCAAACGGGTCATCTCCCTTTCCAATGCAAAAATGCTGCTCCAGACCGGAAGAACAGCTAAGATACAGGGCTTTATTTCAAAGACGGGCAAGCCCTTTGACGCTGTATTAAGCCTGGAGGACGGACAGGTAGTGTTCGATTTTGCATCGCGTTAGATTCAGAGGGGTGTTTTTATTTGGCGGGACAATATCCCCTATAATCGGTATAATCAAGGTAGGGGGCGAATGGAAGGAACCGGTCCCTGAAAATTGCAAGATAATTTACAAAATAGCTCTTGTTTGTCCATGTGCAAAGGGTTATAATAGATGAGAATTTATTGAGCAAAATGTTGAATATACTAAACACAAGCAAGAACTGAGCGTCTCAAATTGCGTAGCAATTTGAGGTTCAAGCAGATTTATTCCCCTATCTGAAGAACACGATCAAATCAAGGAATTGTGACAAAGTGGAGGAAAATGATGAACAGAGCCCGTCAGCTTATAGGGTTGCCCTTTTTTATAACGGCCTTTATTTGCATTATATTGACTTTTGCTCCCGTTCAGGTTTCTGCTACATATGATGACATAAGCGACAACAGCAATGACATTGCTGCCCAAAGTCAGGCTTATATTGATATATATAACGCTCTTTCGGACAGTGTCCCCGAGATTAATGTGCTTGAGCACAATATTTCGATCAACGATTTAGGAGACCTGTATTTTCAGGTAATTCTTGAAAATCCGGAGCTTTTTTATGTCGTTACCGCGGCCGAGTATACCTACAATACTAATAATATCGTGGTGGATATCATACCCCAATACTCTATGTCGGGCAGCGACCTTGCTACCGCAAAACAGACCTATGCAAGTGAGCTTTACAAAATTGTTGCCGGTGTGCCCGAGGGACTTACCGATCTTGAGAAGGTTCTTTATATCAACAGCTACTTTTCCGTTAACTTTAGTTATGACACGCGGCAGGAGAATACTATCTATGACGCCTACGGTCTGTTCACTCAAAAGGTCGGTGTTTGTCAGGCGTACAGCGCCGCCTTTATTGCGGTAATGCAGGAGCTTTCTATTCCGGTCTCCTATGCGGTTACCGTGGATGACCCCCCTGCCGGTGGCGATGGGCATATGTGGAACCTTGTCAAGATTAATGACCATTGGTACCACATTGACCTCACCTGGAACGACCCTGTTTCGGATATGCCCGGGCGTTCCGTTTATTACTACTTCCTTTTGAGCGATATTGCCATGGGAGAGTTTCACAGTGAATGGATTAGCAGCTATGAGTGCACCGATACCACCTATGACAATTATTTTTGGCGCAATGTGAAGGCCCCTTTTATTTATAGCGAGGGAAGCTGGTATTATATAAATAATGACGACTTTAAAATCTACCGTTATAATTTTGCCACCGGTAACAGGGAGGTTATTCTTAAGATAAAGGGACGCTGGCCCATTATAGGGA
>JAAYQM010000037.1 GCA_012519315.1 Clostridiales bacterium
AGAAAGGCGGCGATCTCCTCATTGCTGAGAATTATTTCCTTGAGCGTCTTTATCGCAGCCCCAATGCCCTCATTCTCAGAAAAATCACGGTCGATAAACCTGCTTGCACGGATTGTCAGCATTAGGCTGAGAGATAGAACTATGCAAAGCAACAGAATGGAGCCTATTACCCGCTCCTCCCCCTCCGCCCTCCTTAGCGGAGAGGGGGAAGAGGGGGTTCTGCTTTTAATGCTTGGCTGATCGTCCTTTCTCTGCTCTGATCCTTCTGTCCGCCCCTCTGCCGACATTCTACTGTCGGCAGCATCGGCTCTGTTTTGTCGGCGGTTCTCACCTTGAAGAATCGGACGGCTGGAACAGCTTTTTTTTGATTTATCGTAATTCATAAATGCCCCCGTTATGCTGATGGTGACCGGGATGGCTCCCGATCACCCTTATTTCGAAGTTTGCGGCGGCTCCCCTCTATCGGGGAACAGACCTCATCAATTTATATGCAAAATCGGGATAAAAAATTACTTTTATTGTGTTTTTTGCAATTGGGCTTTTATAGCAGTTCTTTCTGTGCTATAATTGTAGAAGGAAGGCTGACGGTGCAACCTTTGGCGCCCGTCGGAGAGGAAATCCTTCTCTCCTGGCCGAAATTATCATAAGAAGGGTGTTATTTATCAAAAGGATTGATAAATAGTCGGTAAATTTATGAGTAAAAAGCTTTTCAGAAGCATTCTCGGGCTGATGACAGTCTTTGTTGCGATGATCTTTGTCGTTTTGCGCTTTTCGGGTATTATGCAGGTGCTTGCAAGGCTTGCTGCCGTCCTTGCCCCTCTTGTGTTCGGCGGCGCCCTCTTTCTCGCCCTCCTGCGCCCCTACAATCAGATACTGCGTCTCTATCAGAGGATCTTCAGGCGCCGCCCGAAGAAAGGGCGTATCGCTAAACCCTTGGCGATTTTCACCATTTACTTAGGTCTTCTGCTCGTTGTTGCCCTTGTTCTCTTGGTGCTTATTCCCCAGATAAAGGAGAGCGCAGAGCTTTTTTATTCAAACATCAATCTTTATATCAGGCGCTTGGAGGGTATGGCAAACAGACTTCTCGACTCCCTCGGCTCCGACCTTGATCTCTCCTTTTTTGAAGAGATGCTGGCCGAGGCTCCGAGTAATCTGTCAAGCTGGCTCTCTACCGCCGCATCCTATATTGTCCCCGGTATATTCTCATTTACATCAAGCTTTATCAGCGTGCTATTTAATATTATTGTGGGATTCGTTTTCTCGGTCTATCTTCTCGCCAGTAAGGATACCCTGAAGGTTCACTTTAAACTTTTGCTTGAGCGTTGGTGCTCGAAGGAGAGGACTGAATGCATTCTGTTTTGGGGGCGGGAGACTGTGAACACCTTCACCGGATTTATCTGGGGTCAGCTTACCGAGGCGGTTATCCTCGGCTCCCTCTGCTTTGTGGGAATGCTGATTTTCCGCTTTCAATACCCGGTGCTCATCAGCGTTCTTATAGCTATTACCAGTGTTATTCCGATTGTGGGGGGCTTTATCGGCGCTATTCCCGCCATCCTCATTCTGCTGATGATAGATCCTATGCAGGCCATATGGTTTACCGTCTTTATCATTTTTCTGCAGCAGTTTGAGAGCAATCTGATATATCCTCATGTAATGGGGGATAACATAGGGCTGTCCGGTATATGGGTGCTGGTTGCCGTTATTGTCGGGGGCGGGCTCTTCGGAATATGGGGAATGCTTATCGGCGTTCCTGCCGCCGCCGTTATCTACAAGATGCTCTGGCGCGATGTGTCGAAAAATCGGGAGACTAAAGGGGAGAGGCGGTAGGTTCGCGTCCGGGCTCCTTTGATTTACTATTCCCCACGGTGGCGGTGCGCTTTTTGCAGATTTCAGGTGTTATTTTGAAAAAAGATGCCTCCTAACCGAATTGCGGTCAGAATAAACTGAATATTGTAAATAAATAACAATAATCAATGTAAAAATTTGTTTATTATTCTTTAAATAAACCTCTTGCAATAATTACCAGTATATGGTAGAATGTCATCATAAAATAAAATTATTGCATTGGAGAAAACACTATGGAGCGCAGTACGAAAATTCTTATAGCAGATGAGAACATTGAGCAAAGACAGGTATTGAAGGAAAATCTGATGCGTGCGGGGTATCGCAATATCGAGGAAGCGGTTAATGGAGAGGAAGCCCTGCTGAAGATAAACCGGTTTCATCCCGATATTGCCTTAATTGACATCTGGTTATCAAAGATTGACGGCATCGGGGTTATCAGAAACTGCAAGAGTATGAATTTTACCCCGGACATGCCCCCGTTCTTTATTGTTGTTTCAATGGTATCCAATCAAAATATTTTTGTGGAGGCAACAAATGCCGGCGCCGATCTCTGTCTCCTCAAGCCCTATGATTATGTCAGCCTGATTGAGCATATTGCCTCTCTTGAAAAAAACCGCGCCTACAACCGGATTATCAAGTCGCCGGCTAAAGCGGACGGTATGCCCCACGATATCGAGACCCAGGTGACCAAGATTATCCATCAGATCGGGGTGCCTGCCCATATTAAGGGCTATCAATATCTGCGTACCGCAATACTTATGACCATCAAGGACAGCGATATCATCAATTCGGTGACAAAGGTGCTCTATCCCTCAGTTGCCAAAAAGTATTCCACCACCACCTCCCGGGTTGAGCGGGCGATCCGCCATGCTATTGAGGTTGCGTGGGACAGAGGGGATATCGACACCCTCAACTCCTATTTCGGATACACTATTCAAAACAATCGGGGAAAACCGACAAACAGCGAGTTTATCGCTATGATTGCGGACAATCTCCGACTGAAATATAAGCTTTTCTAACCCAAAGGGACAGAAAAAATGCCTTGAAAGAAAGTTTTCTTTCAAGGCGTTTTTTTGTCTTATATTTGCGGGAGGCATACCTCTTCAAGGTTAGTCAGAAATCAGGCGGATCTCACGTTTGTCCGTTCTTAGCAGTATAGAGCCGATATCATCGGTGCGCAGTATGGTGCAACCGATATCCTCAAGTATTCTCAACGTTCTTATATGCGGGTGACCGTAGGAATTGTTTTTACCGCAGCTGATGATTGCCACCGCCGGGGAGACCGCCGAGAGAAAGGGGCTTGAGGTAGAGGTGTCGGAGCCGTGGTGACCGACCTTCAGGACATCGCAAGTAAGCTCTCCCTTATCGTAGCGGGCGAGAATCTCCGCCTCTGACATCTCCTCTGCATCCCCCGTCATCAAAAAGGAGGTGTCACCGTAGGTTATTCGCAGAACGACGCTGTAATTGTTGAGATCCTCATAGGACATGGAGTTTGGCGCAAGAACCTTAAAGGCAAGGTCTCCGAGGGTATATTCCTCACCTGAGATCGCCTCGATCACGCAGGCGTCGCTGTTCTCGATAGCGGTGAGCATATTCTCATAGGCTCTGGTTGTGGCAACCGCGTTCGGGAGAAGGACATTTTCCACGGTGAAGTTTTCGATGACCATGCTTGCGTTACCGATATGATCCTCGTGGGGGTGGGTTAGGACGAGATAGTCGATTCTCTCGACTTTCAGCCCGGTCAGATAATCCTTAAGCTCACTGACCGCACTCTGCCCGCCGGTATCGATCAGCATTGTGCCCCCGGGGGATATTATCAGTGTGCTGTCCCCCTGCCCGACGTCAATAAAGTGAAAATCCGCAATCTCCTTTGACAGATCGGTCTCATCTGGATGATGAGTACAGCCTGATATGGCTGCGGAAACGACAAGGAGGAGAAGGAGGAGCCGTATTGCGGGGGAGGGGGTCAGCTTTTTTGGTGCTGTTACCTTTTTCACCGAACTTTTTTGTTATTCTGACTGTTCGTCGATAACGGTAATCGATTTGATAACCTGAGGTGTTAAGGGGCGGTCGTTTCCATCCACCTTAACCGAGGCGATCTCATCCACAACCTCCATGCCCGAAATTACCCGTCCGAATGCGGCATAGTTGCCGTCAAGGCCGGTAGAATCCTTATGAACGATGAAAAATTGGGAGGACGCCGAGTTTGGGGCTTGGGAGCGAGCCATCGAAAGGACACCCCGCTCATGGGACAGGGTATTGTTGAACCCGTTAGATGCAAACTCGCCGAAAATCTTCTCGGAGGAGCCGCCATAGCCGGTGCCCTCAGGGTCACCTCCCTGTATCATAAAACCCTTGATGACTCGATGAAAGATAAGACCGTCATAAAATCCCTGTTTTGCCAGCTTTACAAAATTGGCAACGGTTTTGGGGGCGACAGAGGGATAAAGCTCTGCCTTAATAATTCCGCCGTTTTCCATCTCGATTTGAATCATAACAATATCTCCTTCAATAATTGGGTCTGAATCGTTCTTCTTTGCGCAGCCTGAAAAAACAAGCAGTACGCACAAAATCGTGCAAAATATCAGTAGAACAGATTGCTTTTCCTTTACCATATATAATATCCTCTCATTGAAAAAATTAAATAAATGATTTATCGCTGTCTATGAGCCGATATCCTAATAAGTTTAACAAAAAAATGAAATTTCGTCAAGGGAATCGGGGGAAGGTTAAATAAATTTGTTTTTTCCGGCGTATAATACCACGAAGGGGTGATGGGATGGAATGGAATAAAATCAACTGGAACCGGGCGGCCGCCGTCTTTATCTGCCTTGTGGGCGGGTGCGTTGGGATTTACCTTCTTTTTAAATATGCTCTGGCGCCGGCGATGCCCTTCCTGCTGGCATGGCTGACCGCTATTGCCATTCGTCCGGTTGCTGCCTATATCAGCCGAAGGACGAAAATTCCGCTGAGGATAACCTCGGTTATACTTATGCTGCTGGTGCTTTGCCTTATCGGGATCCTCATTTTTGTTATAAGCAGCCGCATTTTATACGAGCTGCGTTCCCTGATAAGCAGGCTGGGCAGCGACATGGAGCTTGTGGAGGATTATATCCAGAGGATAACCGATTTCTTTAACGGGCTTGCCGACAAAGTCCCCCTCTTAAGGGGACTGTCCGAAAGCGAGCAGCTGGAGGAGATCTGGAATCGGGTCAATGAGATCGCCTCGGGCATGATCGAGGATTTCATTATGCGGATCAGCGCGGTTTTGCCGGCGATAATCACCTTTATTCTCCGGTCGCTGCCCGATGTCCTCCTCTTTGTCGTTATCAGTATCATTGCCGCCTTCTATTTTGCCCTTGATCTGCAGACGGTAAATAAGGCGGTGCTGGATGCACTCCCCCCGAAATGGGCACAAGGGGTGCAGAGGGCGAGACAGAATGTCAGTGGCACCATTCTGAAATATCTCCGTGCCTACCTTTTTTTAATGGTTATCACCTTTATCCAGCTGCTTATCGGGTTTTTAATCCTTGAGATCGATTATGCCTTTATTCTTGCGCTGGTTATAGCCGTTATCGATATTCTGCCCGTTTTGGGGGTCGGAACGATTCTCGTCCCGTGGGGGGTGGTTCTTATGATCGGTGGGAATTATTATATCGGATTCGGGCTATTAATTATCTTTGCCATCATCACGGTGGTGCGGCAGTTCGCCGAGCCGAAAATCGTCGGGGAAAGTCTCGGTCTGCACCCGATTATTACCCTTGTTGCCATTTATGCCGGATTTAAGCTGTTTGGAATCTTTGGGATGATTGTGGGTCCTGTGGTCGCCATGATAGCAAAAAGCGCGCTGACCGAGGGTCGGCGCGCGAAGGAGGAAAAGAGGATCAGAGGCTGAGTAGCCACTCAATGCACAGTGTAAGCCAGTGTGCGGCATGGGGGTTGATATAGCTCTCCTTGGCGGAGCAGGTCTGTTCGGTGGCGAGGGAAAGCCCGTGGGGACCGTCGGTGAAAACGTGCAACTCAAAGGGGATATTGTGCCGTCTTAAGGCATTTGCCATTAGCAGGGCGTTTTCCACCGGCACCGACTTATCGGTAAAGGTGTGCCAGATAAAGGCGGGCACCGTTCTCTCGTCAACAAGATACTCTATCGAATATCGATTCAGCTCTTCCTCGGTGGGGTTGGGGTTGCCGAGCAGATTTCTGAAGGATTTGCTGTGGGCAAAGGTGCCGGAGGAGATAACCGGATAGGATAGAACCATGCCGGATGGTCTGTTGCTGCCATAGGGAATGTCATAGCCGGAAAAAAGGTCGCTGTTGTGCCAAAGTGTACCGAGAGACGCCGCAAGATGTCCGCCGGCCGAGAAGCCTATAACAAAAATGCGGTCGGGATCGATGTTGAATTTTTCGGCGTTATCCCGAAGATATTTCATGGCAAGGGAGGTCTGAATCAGCGGGCGGGGGAATTTTGCAAACTCGCCGACGCCGTACTTCAGGATTGCGGCATTAAATCCGGCGGCAAGAAAGGCCTTCGCAACAGGCTCCCCTTCGCGGTCGCTAAGGAAGGAGTAGCCGCCCCCCGGCAGAATGAGAATGGCGGGGCGAGGGGGCATCTTCAGCTCGCTTGTATCGTCGGCAATATAGGTAATCAGTTCTGCTTCGGGAAAATCTTGGTGTAGGGTGATTTTTTCGTGTATCATGGAATACCTCTGTTTTTTCTGAAAAGTGTTAATGATATATTGTTAAAGGAAAAACAGGCTGCCCACGTCGGTAAGGGGTTCCTTTGACAGGGGGATCGGTCTTTTGCCCTGTCTTTTGCAAAAGGCGTCGATGGCGGCAAAATCGGGATGAGCCGTGATATCGCCGCAGAAGTAGACATTTTTCTCATCGGTGCCTCCTGTTCCGCCGATAAAGCCATAGTCCACCCCCTCAAGGCGGATGTGTCCCGGACGGATAAGGAGAACCTCGATCCCTCTTTTCTCCGCCGCCCTCATAATGCTATGGTCGGCGGTGATAATAGCGTTTTCCGAGACAATGGCGACAGAGCATCGGGCATAGCCCTGGGCGACGTGAACGGGCTTTGCCCCCTCCTTTCGGGCAAGAGCGAGAAGGGCGGGGGAGAGCTTGTCCAGCCTGCCGAAAAGGAAGGCGCCCACGGGGGCGGCGTTCATCAAAATATCATCGGGGTAGGTCTCTTTCGGCAGCTCGTCGGTCAGCAACAGGTCAAGCTCCGGGTGAAGGGAAAGAAGCTGCCCAAATGCCGGGGCGGCGCAGCTTTCATAGTAGTCTCTGAATGTGAGAAGGGTATCTCCCCTGACAAAAAGAAAAAGGTCGGGATGGCTCTCTACCGGCGGGGAGAGCCGTCGGTAGGGCGGGAAGGTGATGGGGCGGTATCCGTATCTCTTAAGGGAGCTTTTACACAGTTCAGAGACCGATGCGCCCACAAGGACTGCTCTATCCATCGCTTATTACCTTACTTTGTCCGGATTTGCAAATATAAAAAGTGAAAATAAAAAAGCAGACCGATTGTCTGCTTTCTTTTATTGAATTATACAGCGCGGTTAACCTTACCCGAACGCAGACAGCGGGAGCATACGTTGATCGTTTTATGGGCACCACCGACAATAGCCTTTACCTTGCGGATATTCGGCTTCCAGGTTCTGTTGGTTTTGCGGTTCGAGTGGGAAACCTTGTGACCGAAGGAAACACTTTTGCTGCAAAAACTGCACTTAGCCATTTCTTGACACCTCCTGACAGCAACGAAATTCGTGCAAATTTATTCGAATATTAGTATCTACAATAAACAACAATCGATATTATAACATAAGACAAATTAAAAAGCAAGACCGAATGTGAAAAAAACAGGCAAATTAGCAAATTATTTATCTGCCCCGCCCCTGTGGGGGTTTTTTGGCGCAATCTGATTTGGTGGGGCGGTACAAGGGATAGCCACGCCCCTGTGGGGATTCTCCGGCTGCGCCGGGCTTTGGTAGAATCCCCTCTGTGTCGGGGCGGCTGCGGGGCAGATTTGTTTTGAATTATTTAAAATAGGCGACGCCGGATTGGAAGATGTGCTGCTCGTGGTTGCCGGGAATGTTGCGGTAGAGGTTGCTGTCGATACGCTCGCTGTGACCCATCTTACCGAGGATGCGCCCGTCCGGGCTGATGATTGCCTCGATTGCGTGGACAGAGCCGTTTGGATTATAGCCGTCCTCCATGGTGGGCTTGCCCTCCGGGGTCACGTACTGGGCGGCGATCTGCCCGTTTTCGGCAAGCTCGGCAATAAGCTCCTCCCTCGCCACAAAACGTCCCTCCCCGTGGGAGATTGGAATTGTGTGAATATCACCTACATTTACGCCGGCAAGCCAAGGAGATTTTACCGAGGCGATGCGGGTGTGTACCATTCTTGACTGGTGACGCCCGATGGTGTTATAGGTCAGGGTGGGGCTGTCCGGAGTCAGGGAATCGGCGATTTTCCCGTAGGGGAGCAGTCCCGATTTCAGCAGGGCCTGAAATCCGTTACAGATGCCGAGGACAAGCCCGTCCCGATGTTCGATAAGCTCGGTGACAGCTTCCTTAATCTTCGGATTGCGCAAAACGGCGGTGATAAACTTGCCCGACCCGTTCGGTTCGTCTCCGCCTGAAAATCCGCCGGGCAGCATGAGTATCTGAGAGTTTGAGATCCTTTCGGCAAGGGCATTTATCGACTCCTCCAGCGCCTGTGCGGTAATGTTCCTGAAAACGAAGATGTCGGCGGCGGCGCCTGCCCGTTCAAAGGCGCGGGCGGTGTCGTATTCACAGTTTGTGCCCGGGAAGACGGCGATAAGCGCCCGGGGTGCGGCGAATCTTTCGGCGTTGACCGACTGCGCACGGGGACGGCTGTGGCAGGAATACGCCGGTATATTAGCGGTCTTTTCCCCTTCGGTTTTGGTGGGGAAGATCGGCTCGAGAGTTTCCTCCCAAGCCTTCTTGAGGGAGGAGAGGGGGATTTCTTCCCCTTTTATGGTGATGAAGGGGTTGTCCGTTGTCCTGCCGAGGTATTCGCCCCGTATTTTTTCGGTAGCCTCCACAACAAAGGAGCCGTACCTCCGCTCAAACAGCGTTTTTATGCAGAGATCGGGGCTGTAGCTGAAGCCGATGCCGTTTCCGAAGCACATTTTCGCTACCGCTTCCACAACTCCCCCGCAGCCGACGGCATAAACCGAGGTTGCAATGCCTGCGCCGGTGAGGGAATGGATGTATTCAAAAATTTCGCAAAGATCGCTGAAAACAGGGGGCCCGTTTTCGGTGTATCGGGGGGAGAGACGATAGACCTTGTTTCCCGGCGCCTTGAACTCTGGGGTGACTGCTCCTGAGGCCTTGCCCGGTGCGATAGCAAAGGAGACAAGGGTGGGGGGAACGTCGATATCCTCGAAGGTGCCGGACATACTGTCCTTCCCTCCGATGGCGGCAAGGCCGAGGGCGGTCTGCGCACGGTATGCCCCAAGTAGGGCGGCCATAGGCTTGCCCCAGCGACGGGGATCGTTCTTTGTTCGCTCAAAGTATTCCTGAAAGGTTAGATAGGCATCTTTATAATCGACGCCGGCGGCGACAAGGCGGGCTACCGACTCGATAACCGCATACATGGCGCCGTGGTAGGGGCTCTGCTTTGAAAGATAAGGGTCAAAGCCGTATGCCATATAGGAGGCGGTGTCCGTCTCCCCCTTGAGCAGAGGCAGCTTTGCCGCCATGTATTGGGGGGGCGTTATCTGATTCTTTCCACCAAAGGGCATCACTACGGTTGCCGCGCCCACGGTGGAGTCAAAGCGCTCGCCAAGTCCCCGCTTTGAGCAGGCATTAAGGTCGGAGAGCAGGGTGTGGCAGGCAGAGGAGATGTCGCTTTCCTCATTTATGTCAAGTGTTTTTGCAAAGCCGGCAAGAATGTCGGTGTCCTCGGCCTTGACAACTTCGATTTCGGTATATTTCGGGGCGCCGTTAGAGTTGAGAAACTCCCGGGAAAGGTTGACGATGGTCATATTCTTCCACTTCATGACAAGGCGTGGCTCAGCCCGTACCTCGGCGACGACGGTTGCCTCAAGATTTTCCTCGTCGGCAAGGGCGCGGAAGGTCTCGGCATCCTCAGCCGAGGTGACCACCGCCATACGCTCCTGAGATTCGGAGATGGCAAGCTCGGTGCCGTCAAGCCCCTCGTATTTTTTCGGAATGCGGGAGAGATCGATCTCAAGACCGTCGGCAAGCTCGCCGATTGCGACTGAAACGCCCCCCGCGCCAAAGTCGTTGCACCGCTTGATAAGGCGGGTGGCGTCAGGATTTCTAAACAGGCGCTGCAGCTTGCGCTCTTCGGGGGGATTCCCCTTCTGAACCTCGGCGCCGCAGGAGGTGAGGGATTCGGCGGTGTGGGCCTTTGAGGAGCCGGTAGCACCGCCGCAGCCGTCCCGACCTGTGCGACCGCCTAGCAGAATGACAACATCACCGGGCTCAGGGCGCTTTCTCACAACGTTTTCCGCCGGGGCGGCGCCTACAACAGCGCCGATCTCAAGGCGCTTTGCCACATAGTCGGGGTGATAATGCTCGTACACACCGCCGGTGGCAAGCCCTATCTGGTTGCCGTAGGAGCTGTAGCCGGCGGCGGCGCCGAGGGTGATTTTTGCCTGCGGCAGCTTGCCGGGAAGGGTATTTTCAATAGGTGTGCGGGGGTCGGCGGCGCCGGTGACCCGCATCGCTTGATAGACATAGGATCTGCCTGAGAGGGGGTCGCGGATAGCCCCGCCGAGACAGGTGGCCGCCCCGCCGAAGGGCTCGATCTCGGTGGGGTGGTTGTGGGTTTCGTTCTTAAACATGAGGAGCCAATCCTGTTCCTCCCCGTCTACATCCACCTTGATTTTTATCGAACAGGCGTTGATTTCCTCCGATTCGTCAAGGTTTTTGAGCATTCCCTTGCTCTTCAGATACTTCGCGGCGACGGTGGCAAGGTCCATTAGGGTGATGGGACGGCGCTTGCCGGCATAGACCTGCTCCCGATGGGCAAGGTATTCTTTGAAGGTTTCCTCGATATATTCGTCCTCAAAGGAAACCTTTTCGATTTCGGTAAGGAAGGTGGTGTGGCGGCAGTGGTCCGACCAGTAGGCGTCAATAAGGCGAATCTCGGTGATGGTGGGATCTCTCCCCTCCGACCGGAAGTATTCACGGCAGAAGATCAGATCCTCCCTGTCCATGGCAAGGGAATATTCCTCGATATGGGCGATTAGCTCCTCCTCGGTGCTGGTGATAAAGCCATGGAGGGTCTCAATCTCGTCCGGTGTCTCAAAATCGGTTTTGAGGGTGGCTGGCAGCTCAAGGGAGGCCTCTCGACATTCTATCGGGTTGATGATATATTCCTTAATTCTTTTGAGCTGGTTTTCATCAATGCCCGAAAAAACATAGACATTCGCCGTGCGAACCCTCGGACGCTCCCCACGGGTGATAAGCTGAATGCACTGCTCGCAGGAATCCGCCCGCTGGTCATACTGCCCGGGCAGATACTCGACTGCAAAGCAGACCTCATCCTCGGATAGAATGATCTTGTCCGAAACAATTTCGGTCTGGGGCTCGGAAAAGACGGTTTTTTCGGCTGCTTTCAGAGTTGCCTCGTCGATTCCCTCGATGTCATAGCGGTTGTATAGCCGCACCTCTCTCAGACTTGAAATCTGGAGGTTGCGGCGGAGATCCTGCTTTATGCGCGCGGCCTCAAGTGCGTATTCGGGCCGGCGCTCTACATAAACTCTGTATACCATGTTAATATATGCATCCTTTCGGTTAATTATCGAAAAGTGTGGCGAGGCAGATGCCCTCTTCAACCCGCTCAAGGAGGACCGTCCTTATCTCCCCGTGCAGGTCGGCGTCTGTCCTTACCTTCACCTCTATAAAGTTCGGAGTATGACCGTAAAACCAGCTCCCTTCCTTTGTCTCAAAGAGAACCCTTTGGCGGGGGCTGCTTTGAATCTGCTCTTCAATAACCCTGTCCCGCAGCTTGTCCCGTAGGGCGGAAAGGGCGACAGAGCGAGCCTTTTTGACCGAGGAGGGAACCTGATCTTGCATTTTTGCCGCAGGTGTGCCCTCCCTTTTTGAGTAGGCAAAGATGTGCATATTCAAGAACATCGCCTTGCGGCAAAATTCCATCGTTTCAGCAAAATCCTCGTCGGTCTCACCGGGAAAACCCACCATAATATCGGTGGTGAAGGTGACGCCGGGGATCCTTGCCCGTAATTTTTCCATGCTTAAAAGGGCGGTATCCGCCTTGTAGCGTCGTTTCATCAAGGCGAGGATGCGGTCGCTGCCGCTCTGCACCGACAGATGAAAGTGGGGGGTGATTTTCTCAAGTCTTGCGACACGGTTGATAAAATCATCCCTCATAAGGCTGGGATCAAGGGAGCCAAGCCGTATCCGCTCAAGGTTGGGGATATCCTCAAGCTCCTCAAGCAGGTCGATAAGGGTGACATTCACAAGATCCCGCCCGTAGGATGCCGTCTCAATGCCGGTAAGGACAACCTCACGACAACCACCGGCGGCAAGGGCTGCAACCTCATCATAGACATCCCTCGGCGCCTTTGAGCGGACGGAGCCGCGGGCGGCGGGAATAATACAGTAGGTGCAGCGGCATTCGCAGCCGTCCTCAATCTTGACATAGGCACGGGTGCGGGGCGCCTTTGAAATCCTTATCGGCTCAAAGGGGATGTTTGAGATGTCGGTGATCTCCACCAAGGGTTTCTTTGATGACCCTTTGGAGGGGATCTCCTCCTTTTTTATCTCCATTAGTTCAAGGGCACGGGCGGGCAGGGCGGTTTTGTTTTCCGTTCCGCTGACATAGTCCACCTCAGGCATGATTTTGACCATGTCCGGGTTCGCCTGTGGATAGCAGCCGGTAACCATAATAATGGCGGCGGGATTCGTCGCGGCTGCCCTGCGGATCATCTGGCGGGACTTTCGGTCGCTCTCGGCGGTGACTGTGCAGGTGTTTATCACATAAACATCGCATAGCCCGTCAAAGGGCAGTACCTCAAACCCTGCTATCTCAAAGGCCTCGGATATGGCCTGTCCCTCATATTGGCTGACCTTGCAGCCGAGGGTGTAAATCCCGACAGAGGGCTTTATGACAGTTGGCATTGCGGATTGTTCTACCTTTTTAAAAAATTTTAAGTAATATATTCGAAAAATACTACAAAATATATAATATTGTAGCACGTTTTTTCCTTTATGTAAATATACATTAGCAATTAAACTTTTTCCGGTATTGTCCCGATGCTTGTTCAATAAAGCGAAGTCGGCGAAAAAAACCGAAACAAAAGAGGAGGAAATGCTATTTTTACTTGAAATAGGGCGATATTTGAGTTATAATAATCAATAAGAATTTTTGAGAGGAAACAGAATAAATTATGAGTAAATTGCACGTATTTGACCATCCCCTTATCACACATAAGCTGTCAATTATGCGGGATAAGGATACCGGCTCCAAGGATTTTCGCGATCTCCTTGAGGAGATAACCATGCTGATGGGTTATGAACTGACCCGTGATCTCCCCCTTGAGGAGATTGTTATCGAAACCCCTCTTGCCAAAATGACGGCAAAGAAAATTTCGGGCAAGAAGCTTGCCGTTATTCCGATTTTGCGGGCGGGTCTTGGCATGGTGGACGGTCTTTTGAGACTGGTGCCGGTGGCGAAGGTTGGTCATATCGGACTTTATCGTGATCCCGTGACCCACCTCCCGGTGGAATATTATTGCAAGGTGCCCTCTGATATCGGGGAGCGGATTGTCATTGTTGTTGACCCGATGCTTGCCACCGGCGGGAGCGCTGTGGACGCCATTACAAATCTTAAGGAGAAGGGATGCACCACTATCCGTCTTATGTGCCTTGTGGCCGCTCCTGAGGGGGTTAAAAAGGTGCAGGAAGCCCACCCCGATATTGATATATACACCGCCGCTCTTGACGAGTGTCTGAACGATCAGGCTTATATCGTTCCCGGACTCGGGGATGCGGGTGACCGGCTGTTCGGAACGAAATAGAGATGCGAGAGCTGATAATAAAGGCCAACGACGCGGGGCAGAGACTGGACAAGTTCTTATCAAAGACATTGACGGCCATGCCCCCGTCTTTGATGTACAAATATATCCGCACCAAAAAAATCAAGGTGAACCGTGCCCGGGCAAAAGAGGGTTATATGCTTCGGGAGGGGGATCGGATTCAGCTTTTTATCAAGGATGAGTTTTTTGAGAAAAGGACGGGGGTCAGCCGTCTTTCCGGGATAATTCCCCGCCTGTCAATAGTCTATGAGGACGAGAATATCCTCCTTCTGGACAAGCGTCCGGGGGTTCTTGTCCATGAGGATGATAAGGGGGAGGGAAATACCCTTCTTTTGCATATTAAGGCCTATTTGTATCAAAAAGGGGAGTATGACCCCGACAGCGAGCTTTCCTTTGCCCCTGCGCTGTGTAATCGCATTGACCGGAACACCGGGGGCATTGTTATCGCCGCGAAGAATGCGACGACGCTGCGGGTGCTGAACGAAAAGATGCGCGCTCGCCAAATCGGAAAATACTATGTCTGTGCGGTGCACGGCATTCTTGCGAAAAAGAGGGATACCCTTGTCGCCCGGCTGAAGAAGGATGCGGATGAAAATAGGGTTACAATCTATAGCGATGGGGATAGCCCGAAGGATTCAAAGCCGATAAAAACCCGTTATCGTGTACTTGACGAGCGGGGGGAGCGTTCCCTACTTGAGGTTGAGCTTTTGACGGGGCGAACCCATCAGATTCGGGCGCAGCTTGCCCATATCGGTCACCCCCTTCTCGGTGATGGGAAATACGGCATTAACCGTGAGGAGAAAAAGGAGGGTTACAAATATCAGGCCCTCTATTCCTATCGGCTTATCTTCAATTTTGAGGGGGACAGCGGTCACCTTGCCTATCTTGCCGGACGGGAGTTTTCGGTCGATAAGGGGCAGATCTGGTTTGTCCGGGATTTTTATAAATGAGTATTAGATTTTTCGTGCAGTACTGCCTTACAGAGGCTTATTCAAAAGGGAGGATAAATGATGACACGGTCCGGGATAACTAATATAGCTTTGACGGTTGTTGCGGGTCTTCTTACCGCTATCCCCCTTTTGTTCCCGAATGCTTTTTTAGTTGCATTTGTCGCCCAAGTTCCCTATTTCTATCTGCTTTTAGGGGATAGGGGGGCAGGGCGAATGAGGCTTGCCTCCGCCTATCGGTGGGGGCTTTGCTACTATATGTCCTATTATATTGCAATCTACCACTGGTTTTTATACCTTTATCCTATGGAGTTCACAGGATTCTCAAGGGGGAGCGCCTTATCCGTTGTTCTTGTGGCATGGTTTGGTCTATCCCTGCTTCAGGCGTCGGTTTTTGCCCTGATACCCCTTCTGTTCAGGTTGCTTTGTCGCGCACCTTTGATGAAAAAACACAGGATCCTGTCCCCTCTTGCCATTGCCGCCCTCTGGATAATCTTTGAATGGCTGCAAACCCTGACCTGGGCGGGGGTTCCCTGGGCGCGGCTGTCGGTGGGGCAGTATTCCTATCTGCCTATGATACAGAGCGCCGCCCTACTTGGCTCCTATTTTATCAGCTTTCTGATTGTTTTTGTAAATGGGATTGTTGCTTTGGCAATCCTTGAAAAAAAGGGAAGGGGAATTCTTATATCGACGGCGGCGGCCCTCCTTGTCGCAAACATCGGCTATGGCGAATTGGTACTCCGCCTTTCCGACTATAAAAAGGGGGAGAGGGAGATGGTGGTGGTCGCCGCCATTCAGGGGAATATTTCCTCTCACGAAAAATGGACGGCGGGCAGCAGGCGGAAATCCTTGCATACCTATGAGATGCTGAGCCGGGAGGCGGCACAGAGGGGAGCGTCCCTGATTGTGTGGCCGGAGACCGTCATCCCTTACAAATTGCTCTCAAATCAGGAAAGCAGCCAAAAGGTCAAGGATCTTGCAAGGGAGCTTGGGGTCGAGCTCATTGTGGGCACCTTTATAAGCGAGAAGGGGGCGGAGGGCGAGGAGATGTCCTATAATGCCCTGCTCCCCATCGGTAGGGAGGGTGAGATTTTGCCCTATGCCTACAAAAAGCGGCATCTTGTTCCCTTCGGTGAATATGTTCCGATGGAGGGGGTTATTAAGGTTCTGATCCCTCCCTTGGCGGAGCTGGATATGTATGCGGACCCGGTCTTTGCCGGTGATGGCAGTATGCTTATCGAGATTGACGGCATAAAGATAGGCGCACTTATTTGCTTTGATTCGATTTATGAGGAGTTGACAAGGGAGAGCGTGAGGGACGGTGCCGAGCTGCTTGTCTTATCTACCAACGATTCCTGGTTTTTTGATTCCGCCGCCGTCTATCAGCATAACGGGCACGCCGTCATGCGTGCCGTTGAGAGCGGGCGGTATCTTGTGCGCGCGGCAAATACCGGAATTTCCTCGATTATTGCGCCAAGCGGTAAGATTGTTGCGCAGCTGGAGCCGCTGGTGCAGGGGCAGATTGTCGCCGGGGTGTACCCCAGGGATGAGTTAACCCTCTATATGTGGATGGGGAATGTCATTGTTGCTCTGGCGGGCGTCGGTCTTGCCCTTATCCCTCTGTTTTCCGTTTTTGAATCGAATAGAAAAAAGATAAGACGGTTCGGGGGAGATGAATGGAAAATATCTTAAGAATTATATGTTTTGCCCTCTGCTTTATTGGGGCGGTCGGGGTGATCGGCTTTTTTGCCGGGGCTTTTTCGGGCAGGATGGAAATTGTTCATTATACCGTGAAAAGCGGAAAGGTTCAGGCAAAGGTCCGGTTTTTGCTTATTGCCGACCTCCACAGCTTTTTTTACGGTGAGGGGCAGGGGGCACTTATCGCAGCTATAAAGGAGCAGTCCCCCGATGTTATTTTCATGGCGGGGGATATTGTCGATGATCGCTATACCGCCGACGGGGCAGAGGTGCTACTCTCGGCAGTGGGGAGAAAATACCCGTGTTGCTATGTTATCGGCAATCATGAGCATGGCTCGGGGAGAGTCGATGAAATCAAGGAGCTGTTCTCCTCCCTTGGGGCGTATGTGCTTGCGGGAGATTGCCGCAAAATCAACATAAAGGGGCAGAATCTTTCTCTTTGCGGTGTGGACGATCCCTATATCGGTGAGGAGGAATTTTACCGCCAGCTCGAGAGGTGCGGTCGACTGAAATCGAGGCAGGGTTTTTCCGTCCTTCTGTCCCATCGTCCTGAGCGGATAGCCGATTACAGCTCCCGTGGCTTTGATCTGGTTTTATGCGGTCATGCCCATGGCGGACAGGTGCGGATCCCCTTTGTCCTAAACGGGCTGTATGCCCCCCATCAGGGTGTCTTTCCCAAATACGCCGGGGGGAAATATGATTTCAAAGGCTCGGTGATGATCGTCAGCCGCGGTCTTGCCAAAAAGCCCCGCCCCCGCATCTTTAACAGACCAGAGCTTGTGGTTGTGGATATTGTCCCCGAAGAATAAAGAGAAATAAAAAAAGGAATGATCCTTCATTCCTTTTTGTTTTATCTAATTTATATCATTATATATGTCAGTCGCTGATATAAGGGAGCAATGCAACGTGGCGGGCTCTCTTAATCGCGTTTGTAAGCTGGCGCTGGTGCTTTGCGCAGGTGCCCGAAATTCTTCTGGGAAGAATTTTGGCGCGCTCGCTTATAAACTTACGCAGCCGCGGTACATCTTTATAATCGATGTGGTCAACCTTGTCGACGCAGAAGGTACATACCTTCCTTCTTCTGCGCGGACGGTTGGGGCGCGGATTGTCGTTTCTATCCATGTCTACTACCTCCTTGTAAAAAATGGGGTGATAATCTCCCTTTAAAAGGGCAGATTATCGTCATCGTTCACTTCTTCAAATTTAGGTGTGGCGTCATTGCTCGCAAAGGTGGGTGTGTTGTATACATCAGGCACATATGCGGTGTTGTCGCTCTGGGAGGTGCTTTGAGGCTTTGAATCGACAAAGCCAACCTCATCGGCGACAACCTCGGTAGCATAACGCTTGTTCCCCTGCTGGTCGGTCCAAGTGCGGGATTGCAGGGTACCGCAGATTAGGATAGGTTTGCCCTTTTTGAAGTAGCGAGTTATAAATTCAGCCTGCTGACGCCAGGCGACAATGTTTATAAAGTCGGCGGTTTGCTGTCCCTGGGTCTCACCCTGCTTTACATAACGGCGCTGAACCGCAATCGAAAAGGAGGTTACTGAAATCCCGTTTTGCGTCTGTCTCAGCTCAGGGTCGGCCGTCAGATTGCCGATAAGAATGACCTTGTTTAAGCTTGCCATTATAAGATCCTCCTTGTTTTACGCTTGAAAAACATAAACCTTATGCCTTTGCCTTGACTTTTTTCTCGTCGAGCCGAACAACCATAGAGCGCATGATTGCATCGTCGATACCGAATCGACGCTCAAGCTCAAGAGGAAAATCAGGCCCGCTTTTGAAGGTAACGACAACGTAATAGCCTTCGGGAATGTCGTTTATCGGATAAGCAAGTCTGCGCTTGCCCCAATCGGCAACATCCTCGACGGTGGCGTTCTCGGCGATCAAAGCGGTAAACTTGTCCACAACAGCCTTGACGGCCTCCTCATCCCCAACCTGAGGGTTGACTATGAACATCGTTTCATACAAATTGATGACCTTTTCCATCTTTTACACCTCCTTATGGACTTTAGACCGCATGCCCGGAGCCTAAATGGCGGCAGTATTAAGCTTGCGGCAAGGAGACAGGGATCTCTCACCTGTACTAAAATGGTATTATATCACAACCCCCTCACCGTGTCAAGGGAATGTTGCTTTTTTTGAGATTACCGCTCTTGAGAGAAAAAAGAGAGAAGTGGAAAAAAGGTGTTGACAAACCCTTTAGGATATGCTATTATATAAAAGCGCGATTTAAATATCGGCAAAATTGATCCATTAGCTCAGATGGCAGAGCACATGACTTTTAATCATGGTGTCCGGAGTTCGACTCTCCGATGGATCACCAGCAAAACAGCCCTGAAAACAATGTGTCAAAGCGGTTTTCAGGGCTGTTTTATCTTTTTCTTTTGCCATGACCGAATCTGCCGGACTGCATATAAAAACATGAAATGTGTAGTCAAAATTGTTGTCAGAAATCGATGAAAACGCTACATTGCCCCGAACACATCACCCCGATAAGACCGATTAAAAAAAGATTGACGGTCGGTTTTTTGCAGAAATTGGAGTTTCATTTTTCGATAAATTATGATAAAATCTAACGTAGGATGATTCGAGAAAGGAGAATTCTTCATAATTAATATATATTGATCTATGAGGAATCGGTGTCATTTTATGGGTCGCATCTATTATCAACGGGAAACTCCCGACCAAAAGCTAAACGGTAATTGTCCTGAAACCTTTTTTGCCGAAAAGCCCCGATACTTCAGCGATATAATTTTTCACTCCCGAAGCGATACCTCAGATTTTTATGTGGTCACCGCCGGTCATGACAAAAGCTGGCCGGACAAGATTATCCAGGACAGGGTCACCGACCGGCTGATGATCTTGTTTGTGGTTGACGGTCAGGGATATATCGATGACCGGATCGTTGGTGCGGGGCAGGGTATATTTCTCTACCCCAACGAGAAGCATTCCATAACACAGGAAAAAAGCAACCCCATGGAGCTTTATTTCCTCACCTTTCGCGGCTCTAAGATGGCGGAATTTATTATAAATGCCGGGCTGCAGAACATACCTCGGGTCTTTGAGTATAACTGGCAGGACAAAATCATACCGATCTTTGAGGATATGATCTACCGCTCCCATGAGGGGGCGGATATGGAAATGTATCTTTACGGAGCCTCCCAAATGATCATGTCCTACCACAAGCATCACTACAACAAGGAAAAACGGGATCCTTCCCTTAATTCCAAGGCAAGATATGTGAAGGAGGCGGTCAACTATATCCGCCACAACTTCACCAGGGATATCTCGGTTGCCGAAATTGCAAACCAGCTACACCTGACCCCAAACTACCTCGGAAACATCTTCAGGGAAGAGCTGGGCTACTCTCCCATGTCCCTGATTATCTCCCTGCGCATGGCTCATGCCCTGAATCTTCTGGTGGAAAATCAGTTTACCGTCAAGCAGATTGCATGGATGGTGGGATATAAGGATTATTCCCAGTTTTCCAAGATGTTTAAGAAGCATTACGGCATTTCTCCCACCGCATACGCTGAAAGACTGCTCCAAAAATAGTGTAATTACGCCATCGTTTAGTGTAAAAACGAACTTGTTTTACTCGGATTTGTCTGTTATAATAAATATAAAAAATTGTGCACAATTTTTATATCGAATCTACCTCAAAATATTTATTTTGCATAGTTTTCACCGAGGCGTGTGAACGCTTTGTTAAAATTATGTGAAAAAAAGGAGAGTTTTATGAAAAAGAAACTACTAGCCATCTGTGTTTTGACGGTTATGCTGGTCTCTGCATTGTTTGTCAATGCTTCGGCCGCGACCTACAGCCCCGGTCAGATTATCTACAAGGATGATTTTGACGGGAACTCCGGTTATGACTATGCAGTTACAGCCTCAAACACCACAATTTCAGACCTGACTGTTGCTATCAACTCCAAGGGTCAGCTTCAGTTTACCAAGACCGGTGAGAAGGATCCCGACGGACGCTACTATATGTTCCCCTATGAAGCTATTGCAGGTGTTGATTCCTTTACCGTTATCTATGACCTTTACATCTATGAAAAATCGGGTACCGATGTTACCGCTCCTTTCTTCGCCTACGGTATGAAGATCAACACCGACGGCTCCCTTAACGCACGCTACGGTGGCTGGGGCTACAACAACTCCCCGATGCATATAGGCTACTACCTTGACGGCGTCAACAAAAACTCTTATGCAAGCCTCTATACCGATGAAAGCTATGAAACCAAGCTTACCTATGATGCCACTAAGGATACAACCTCGGTTTATAAAATGAAGCTTGAGGCGACAAAGGGAACATGGCCTGCAGATGTTACTGTCAACGGCACCTGCTACAATATGCGGGAATTCAGCCCTGCTTCCTTTGATCAAGAGGGCTGGACTGACGGCGCTTTCGGCTTTGTTTTCCGTCAGTGCTCTACCTTTGACTTTGCAATTGACAATCTCGTAATCTATGCCGGCACCGGGGTCGAACCTGTCGAAGAGACCACCGCTTCGGACAGCACTACCTCGCCTGTTACCGGAGACGCAGGATTTATAATCGCTCTTACTGCAGTGGCAACCCTTGCGGTTGTTTCGATCCCTCTTATCAGCATAAAAAAGAGCAGAAGAAGCTCATAAAGATTATTTTACTATGAAGTTAAATGCGGCGTCGTAGCTTTGATCTGCGGTGCCGCATTTTAAACAAATATCCTTAATTCAATCATATCTGTAAGGAGAAAACATGAAAATTACAAAGATTATCGCTTTATTGCTGTGCGTTGTTTTTGTGGGAGCCATCTTTGCCGCCTGCGGCGATAAAACACCCGATGATACTACAAATTCGAGTACCACAACCACCGGGGACACATCGGCTACAACCGATGCCGACGGCTATATTCTGGACGAGCTTCCCGATCTTGATTTTGAGAATCGGACTATGACTATTCTTCAGTGGAAAACATATACGGCAGAATTTAACACCGAGGAGAGGTCGGGGGACGCTGTAAGCATTGCCCTGTACGACCGCATCTCCAATGTGGAAAGCCGCCTCAACTGCAATATTGAAATTATCGAGGAGCCCGGCGACTGGGATCGCCGCAATTCCTTTGTCAGCCTTGCGGCAAAGAGCATAAATGCCGGGGATGGGGAGTATGACCTTATTTCCCAATACAGTATGTCCGCCTCTATCGGAACAATGCAGGATCTCTATCAGGACATTTCCCAGCTCAGATATGTGGATCTGGAAAAGCCCTGGTGGCCTGACGACCTCGCAAAATCCACCTCGATAAACGGAAAGATCTATTTTGTTTCGGGGGATATTGCACCTACTCTTATCTATAATTTGTTTGTGATTTACTTTAATCAGAATATGCTTAACAAATTAGGCTATGAGTCACCCTATGGGCTTGTCGATGAAGGAAAATGGACCTATGACAAGCTTAAGGAGATGACTGCTGGTCTCTATGAGGACCTTAATAATGACAATGTCGCCAATGGTGATGACCAGTACGGCATGATTCTTAACTACACCGTCTTGGTGGATGCCTTCCAATATGCCGGCGGCATCAACATCATTGATGTCGGCAACGATGGAGTTTATCAGCTCTCACCCAGCTTTGGAAGCGAGAAGGCCGCTACCTATCTTGCAGACCTTTGCGAATACATCCACGGATCCAATGATGTCTTTATCAATTCCAACAATAATAATTCCTTCTTAAACGGGAACACCCTTTTCCTTGCCGGTACCATTGACAACGGTGTAAAAAATGTCAGTGCCGTTGATTTTGATTACGGTATTGTGCCCATGCCGAAATATGACGAGCAGCAAGATGGTTACAACTCCCTTGTGGGATTTGCCTATTCGATGTACACAGTGCCTGTTGACGTGAAGAATGCAGAGCAGTCGGGAGCGCTCCTTGAGGCCCTTGCCTCGGACGCCTACCGCAACATTACCCCGGAGATCTTCGAGGTCGCTCTGAAGTATCGCTATTCTCTTAACAAAGAGGATTCCCGTATGTATGACATTGTCAGGGACGGTATTGTATTTGACGTTGGACGCAATTATGCCGATGCTCTCGGCTCCGCCTTCGGTCTTTTCCGCAACGCAGTTGTCAACAACAATCCCAACTGGGCGTCCATCTATGCCTCAAACAAGGATTCTATCGAAAACAAGCTGCAGGATATAATCAACAAGATAGGCTGATTATCTTCGGAGTTGTCCTAAAGCGGGTCATTTCATAATCTTATAGGAATGGTTAAAAACTTGAAAAAAACAATATTGGCTTTATTGTGCCTCGTTCTCCTTATAAGCTGTGTTGCCTGTGGCGGGGGAGACCCCGCCCTCTCCTCGGAGAGCACCGATGAAAACAGCCCGGACGAGAACCCCTCCTCGGTACAGATTATATCGGAGGGCACTGCTCTGTATCAGATAGTTCGGGCTGATGAGGCGGGCAAGGATGTCAAGGAGGTGGTGTCCGCCTTCCACCGGAAGATTAAAGAAAAGACGGGCGTCGAGTTAAAAATAAAGACTGACTGGCTCGGTAGGGGGGAGGAGCGGGACCCTGGCGCTAAGGAGATACTTATCGGCATTACAAATTATGAGGAAAGCCAGAGGGTACTTGACAGCATAAATTATAATGATTACGCCATCAAAATTGAGGGCAGTAAAATCGTTATCATAGCCCATAATACCACCATGCTCCAGAGGGCGGTCAATTATTATGTGAGCACCCTTTCCGGCAATCTGACCCTTGACGACGAGGGGAGGGCTGTCTCCCTTACCCTTTCCGAATATGTTTATACCGGGGACTACCCCATAAATTCCATAGCCCTTGCAGGCAGGGAGCTGCGGGACTATCGCATCGTTTATGACGAGGGTTCGGTGGCTGCCAAGGAGGCGGCAGAGGAGCTGAAAAAGCGTATCGCCGCTGTCTATCCGGCGGTTTTGCCTGTTGTGGGTGACTCTGCGCCGGCGACCGAGGGGGAGATCCTTATCGGGAGGACAAATCGCCCCGAATCGGAACAGTATTATACCGAAAATGATATACCCCTTATCGATTACCGGATATTGGTGAAGGGGGGCAAGCTGCTTTTCTGCGCCGGCGGCAACTATGCCATCGGCAGGGCGCCCGTTGCCTTTGGTGAGAAATTCCTGCTGCTGAAGAAGGATAAAGTCGCAATTGATGACAATATGACCCTTTCTTCTGCGGAGCAGAGAGAGTATCAGCCCCTTGCCGAGGGGGCGGACCTGCGCATTATGACGGCGAATATCCTCGCCGAGAAATGGGGCGGCACTCCCGAGGCTATGCGCTCCGAGCTGTTTGATTCGGTGCTGAGAAGCTATCTGCCCGATGTTGTGGGGCTTCAGGAGATTGCCGACGAGTGGACCGATCTTGTAGAGTCCGCCTTTGACGGTAAATATGCCTATGTTCACGCTTACACCCCCGAAAAGCTGCAGAATTACAGCACCATGATTTATCGACAGGACAAGTTTAGTGTTATTGAAAGCGGGGTTTATTACTTCAAAACTCATAAGCTTAACAATATCCGGCTTGTAACCTGGGCGGTTTTTGAGAGGAAGTCCGATTCGGTCCGCTTTGCGGTCTTTAACACCCACTGGAGCTTTGATTCGGTGCAGGTGCAGATTAAGCATGCGGAGGAAATGTTCGAGCTGATTGACCGCGTTTGTGCAAAATATGACGTGCCTGTATTTTGTACCGGAGACTTTAATGCAAAGCCGTCTACCGATTCGTATAAACGGTTTGTCGAGCTGACAGGGCTTTCTGACGTGCGTGTCACCGCTGAAATCAATGTAAATCCGGAGGTTTGCGGCACCCATCCCTTAGGGGTTAAAAACTGGAACGGTGAAAATAATATTGACCATATCTTTGCATCGAAGGATATTAAGGCATTAAAATTTGAAACGATAGTCGGAAACGCCGTTGTTGATCTGTCCGATCACTGTCCGAGGTATGCCGACTTTGCTTTACCAAAACAATAATCTTTATATCAGAAAGGCAAATAATATTTTGAACTCCCCTGTAATACTACCTTCCGGACATTTGCTTAGCAATTTCTGCATTGTATATGCGGCAAAGCCAGACGGTCTCGATTTGGCGGCACATGCCCTTTACAGCTATATCGTTGCCAGATTCGGCGTCCATCTGCCGGTCATTACCGATGCCGAGCCGGAGAGTGAATGCGAATTTTTGATAGGAAAGACCAATCGGGAGGAAAGCCGAAAATTCTATGGCCAAAACAATATCTCCCGGCTTGAATATACAGTTGCCTGTGACGGCAACAAAATCATGATCTTTTCCGGTGGCGTACATTCTGCGATGAGTGCGGTTGAGTTAATCTGCAGTCAATATATGCCCTTTGAGGATGGGGCAAATCTGATCGTTCTGCCAAAGAGCCTCAAAAAGAACCTGTGGAGCGAGAAAAACAAGCCCCTAACTCCCGGGGCGGATCTTCGGGTCATGTCTACCAATATTCTTGCTCGGCGCTGGGGTGGAACGGATGAGCGCCTGCGGATTGAAATTTTAGCTCACAATATCGACTGCTATAAGCCGGATATTATTGGGGTGCAGGAGGTGGCGGACAGATGGACGGACATGGTCCGCGAGTATCTGGGGGGGCGCTATGAGTTTGTACTCCCCTATACCCCTGAGGATAAGCAGAATTATTCAACCATCATGTACCAAAAAAACAAATACAGCCTGATTGACAGCGGGGTTCACTATTTTAAGACCCACGGCGTCAACAACATCCGCCTTATCACCTACGGGGTTTTTGAGGATAAAAAGAGGGGGCTGCGCTTTGCCCACTGCAACACCCACTGGAGCTTTGACTCGGAGGAGATACAGATCGAGCATGCCATCGAGGGGGCGGAGCTGTCCTGTCGCATCGCTGGGGAATACGGTGTTCCCGTTTTCCATACCGGGGACTTTAATGCAACACCTGAGTCGGAGTCCTATCGAAGGTTTCTTGAGGCGGGGGATCTGCAGGATGCCTTCTTTACCGCCGAGAGGCTTGTAAACGGTGCCTATAGCGGCTGTCATAATCCCGGCTCCTACACCATGCGGGGTAAGAACAATATTGACAAAATTGCCGCAACAAAGGATGTTAAGCCCCTCGTCTATGAAACGGTCCTCGGCAATGAGGTTATCCATCTGTCCGACCATTGCCCGAGATATGCCGACTTTGTTCTGCCGAGGAAATGATTCTCCAGAGGATTTTTCGGTACGAGAGCAGATGTCGCTTTGCGCAAAAACGCAAAAAAATGCAAAAAAGCAAAAAAACCGGAGGAATTCCTCCGGTTTTTTATGCTTTTAGAGAGATCAGTTAAAGTCCAGCAGAGTTTTAAGGACGATCTGAAGCTCCTCTTTTTTTACCTTCTCGGTTGTGGGCTTGTCCTCTGCAACGCAGGAGACAAAATATTCGATTTCATTCAGAAAAGCGTTGGTTGCCGGGAGATTTATGCCGCTGTCCGCAGCCCCGGTGTCCCCGGTGACAAAGAAGGATTCCCCGTCCTTGGGAATAACCTTGAGCCTTTTTTCCTTGAAGATCACAAGGGCGTCCTCAAACTGGAAGCGGTAGCCCGATTGAAAGGGCACGTCCTTGTTAAACCATGCGGAGTCTGCCGAGACGAAAAAGTCGTCATACTCGTAGACCACATGGATATAATCCTGATTTTCGCCGCGGGCGCGGTATTTGCGGCTGCCCTTCGGCTCACCGAAGGTGTAGATCAGAAAGTCGAGATCGTGGATATGGAGATCGAAGGGGACAAGCCCGCTGCGGCTCTCGTCGGTCATCCAGTTCTCAAAGCTCCAACCGGGGGTTGTGCCGATTCGCTCCATTGAGCCGCTGAGAACTCTGCCGTAGATCCTCTTGTCAACCAGCTCCTTCAGATAGAGGTAATCCCTCCAGAAGCTCAGCACCTGAGCCACCATGACCTTAACCCCGTGCTTCTCCGCGGCGGAATAGACCCGCTCCACGTCCTCGTATTTCAGGGAAATCGGCTTTTCTATGAGGACATTGATCCCCTTTTCAATAGCCTTTATTGCATAATCGGCGTGCAGATCGGTGGGTAGGCAGATGTCAAGAATGTCGATCTGCTCTCTTTCCAGCATTTCGTCAAAGCTCACATAGGTGGTCGCACCCGTCTGCTCTTGGGGCCCCTTCATCTGCTCGGGGCGCACGTCGCACAGAGCGGTAATTTTCGCATTCGGAATTTTGAGCCAGGCGGCGATATGGCTTTTACTGATTCCGCCGACGCCGGCGATTGCTACCTTAAACACTTTACTATCTCCTTTTTTTGGCCGTATTATAAGCTTGTCCGGATGTTATCGAGGAAATCCCGGCTCTTTAGAATGGCGGCGAAGGCGTCCTTGTCGTCCTTTATCTCACGCTCAATGGTGATAGGTCCGGTGTAGCCGATCTCCTTCAGCTTCTTCAAAAAGGCGGGGAAATTTGCCTTGCCCTGCCCAAGCTCTACCTCCCGCCCGAGATTGCGCCCGTTTGTGGGGTAGAGGCAGTCCTTGGCGTGAATGTTGCGGACATATTTGCCGATAACGTCAAGAGAGTCCACCGGATTTGCCTTGCCGTAGCAGATAAGATTACCCGTGTCAAGGTTGACACCCAGATTGTCCGTCCCGATGTCCTCAAAAGTGCGAAGCAGGGTGACCGGCGTTTCTTGCCCGGTCTCAAACAAGAGATACTGTCCCTGCTTTTTCAGGTAATTTGCCACCGTCTTCATGGCGACGATAAAGCCGGAATAGTTGGGGTCGTAGGGGTTTTCAGGAATGTAGCCCATGTGGCTGATAACGTCGGTGATCCCCATCTTTTTTGCAAAATCGGCGCCGGCCATCAGGTTTTTCATGCGGACATAGCGATAAGTGGGGGGGACAAGCCCTAAATTTTCCTGTCCCTCGTAAAAGTTCCAACTGACAGGTCCTTCCCAACCGCACCAAAAGCCGGTGATGGTGATCTTGTACTTATCAGCGGCCGTTATGACCTCTTTGGCATTTTCGTCGGTCCAGTCGGCGGGACTCCAGGAGACAAGCTGGCAGTTGTCAAAGCCGTTGTCGGCAAGTTGCTTTAGCTTATGATCCATAGCGCCGCTCTCAAGTCTTGTTAAAAGTCCTATGGTCATTTTTGAATACCTCCCAAATAATATTTGTTTTTTCTTATTATTATGGTACAATAGAAGATAAGAAATTCAAATAGATAAATCAGTCATGAAATAGCACAAAATTGACTTTTGCAAGGAGGCTGTTATGTCAGGGTTTCTTATGGAAACGAAGGTGGTTTCCTATGAGAGCTTTCCTGCTCGCTTTCTCTCGGTGAAGGTTGACGGTGGGGGCTCCTGCTTTCGGATACATTGGCATGAGCGTATCGAGTTTTTGCATATTGATAGCGGGGAGATGCATATCGTCTGCGGTGAGGAGTCCTTTGTCGCTTCGGCGGGGGATTTTGTCACCTTTCATGGCCGAAAGGCCCATACGGCGACAGCGGGACGGGAGGGGGTCTCCTACCGTGTGCTGATGTTTGAGCCTCCCGCTCTCACAAATCCGGGGGCGACGGATGCCCGCCTTCTCGATGCGCTGCAGGACGGCTTTGTGCAGTTTAGGACAAAGGTGAGGGATGAGTACATTTCTGCCCTTGTGGATGCCATCGCCGAGGAAAATGGGAAGGGGGGCGCCATAAGCTGGCTTGTTGCAAAGGGGCAGCTCTGCCTTTTGCTCGGGGTGATGTTTGACCGCTATCAGCGCCCCGATTCGGAGGTGACGGCGGCGGATCGGCAGTTTTATCATGTTCTCAAATATATCGATGCCCACTACACAGAGCCCCTTTCTGTAAAAGGGCTTGCCGGGAAGTTTTCCTATGACCCCTCCTATTTTTGCAGGAAATTTAAACAGTCTACCGGGCTCAGTCCCCTGCAGTATATTCGGATACTGCGGCTGGAGCGGGCATATTCCTTGCTGCGCTCTACCGATCTGCCTGTCCGCCTTGTGGCGAAGCAGTGCGGGTATGAGGATGCAAATTATTTTTCCCGCTGCTTTCAGAAAAGATACGGTACCTCCCCTGTAAAGGTGCGGTCTGAGTCTGCCTCCTCCTCAATCTACGGCAGATAGGAGATCCTTTGCTGTAAGGGGGAGTGACCGAAAGGATGCATCGGTGTTGCGGCTTTGCGTGGGAATTGCGGTTTAGTTGGTCTATCATGGATTTGCAAGGGATTAGTGTGGTTTTTGGGAGAGTGTGGGGCACTTGCAAGGGCTTTTGGCGGTGGGATGGTCTGGAGTTAAGGTACATTTATGAAGAATTCTTTTTTCTAATATAATCTAATATAAAATAAGAGCCTCCGGCGGTCGCCTATGGTACCGCAGAGGCTCTTTGATATTTACATTGGTTTTGCTTAGGGTAGGCTTTCCTCCGTAGTTTGACTGAAAAAGGGGATTAATCCAGACCTTTAGGGTTTTTGCTCTGCCAATTGAAAAGATCGCGGCACATGCAATCGAGATCCCGCTCCGCCTTCCAGCCGAGGAGGCGGGCCGCCTTTGTCGGGTCGGCATAGCATTCGTCGATATCTCCGGGGCGCCGCGGGGCAAAGCGGTAATTGAGCTTGATACCCGACGCCTTCTCATAGGCGGCGATAATATCAAGAACAGAGTAGCCGATACCGGTGCCGATGTTGAAGGTCTCAACTCCCGTTACCTTCTCGGCGCGGTCAAGGGCCTTCAGATGAGCGAGGGCGAGGTCAACCACATGGATATAGTCCCTCACACCGGTGCCGTCGTGGGTGTCGTAATCGTTGCCGTAAACCGGCAGGTATTCCAGCTGACCGGCCGCCACCTTAGCAACATAGGGGAGCAGGTTGTTGGGGATACCCTGAGGGTCCTCGCCGATAAGACCGCTAGGGTGGGCGCCGATGGGGTTGAAATAGCGCAGAATAGACACGCTCCAATCCTTGTCGGCGGCGGAGATATCGGTAAGTATGCGCTCGATCATATGCTTTGTAGCGCCGTAGGGGTTGGTGGTGGAGAGGGGGAAGTCCTCCTTTATCGGCACTGACTCTGGCTTGCCGTAAACGGTGGCGGAGGAGCTGAATACCATCCGCTTGACCCCCTTCTGCTGCATGACATCGCATAAAACCAGAGTGCCGGTGATGTTGTTGTGATAATATTTCATGGGGATTGAAACCGATTCTCCCACTGCCTTCAGCCCGGCAAAATGTATGACCGAGTCGATCGCATTTTCGTCAAAGATTTTTTTTATGGCGGCATGATCAAGCATATCCGCCTCGTAGAATTTAAAGGTCTTGCCTGTTATCTGCCGAATCCGGTCAAGGGCGGCGGGCTTGCTGTTTGAGAAGTTGTCAAAGACAACCACATCGCGCCCCGCCTCTAAAAGTTCGATCACCGTGTGCGAACCGATATAGCCGGCTCCGCCTGAAATCAAGACTGCCATAGATTTTTCCTCACAATCAAAAAAATATTATTTCCACAATCCCCGGGGATAGATCCCGGAATCGATAAGCTTTGAGATCTCCCTTACCACAAAGGGTTTATCCTCCCTATAGGTGACGCCGTACCAGTTATCCGAGGTGGGGAGAACCTTCACATCGCAGATGCCGGCGTTTAGCATTTCCTTGACGGCGGTGGGGAGATAATATTCGCCGGTGGAAAGGTCGGTGTCAGGATTCCTTAAAAACCGCTCAAAGCCTTCGGCGATATAGTCTAGCGCCTCAGGGGCAAAGCCGAAACAGTTCATCGAGACAATCGACTCGGGGGGGATCGGGATCCACCGGTCCCCGTCCCTGTACTCGGCGCCGCCGGAGCTGCGGCGGATCTCCTTACGCTCGATGACGTTGGTAAGGAAGCCGTCATCATCAATGCTGCAGACCCCGCGGGAAACCGACCCGTTATCGGTCAGGGTGTTGGACAGGACATAGCCCGCCATGCAGAAATGGTAAATTTGCTTTTTACCGCAGCCCGATTGAAAATACTCGGCGATCCTTAAAAAGGCATCCTGCCCGTAAAAATCGTCGGCGTTTATCACGGTGAAGCAGTCGTCTACCTTACCCCGGCAGCTTATCAGCGCATGGGCGGTTCCCCAGGGCTTTTTCCGCTCAGGAGGGGTCATTCCGACCGGCAAAGTCATCTCCTGAAAGGCGTATTCCACCTCGATATGCCTCTCAAGGCGGGAGCCTATTGTCTCCCTGAAATGCTCATAGTTTTTTTCAAGAATAATGAATACAACCTTTTTGTAGCCCGCCCTTATGGCGTCGTAAACCGAAAAATCAATAATAAATTCGCCCTCCGGCGTGATGGGGTCCAATTGCTTGAGACCGCCGTATCTTGAACCCAGTCCGGCCGCCAATACAACTAATGTCATGATTCACTACGATGCCAAAGGATGGCACACCTTTCTTATATCTTCATATGTATTTATAATCAGCGGCAGAATCATATCGCCGCTTGATACATTCCAAAATATTATACAACAATGCGAGGGTTTTTTCAAATGCCCGAAAAATTAATTTACATTTTATTAATATATAACCTATTTTTACCGCGTTTTTCCATTGTTGGAATTAAAAAGATTCAAGACGATAACCTGAAGGTTACCGCCTTGAATTAAATGGGAAAATTGTATGGATAGCTTAGCATTGTGGGTTTTTGGCTGGGGAGGTCAGTAGGATCTTCTCCTGCGGCGGAATAGCTCTGATAGAAAGAGTATATCTACAAGGTCCCGTAGCAGCCCCCTGCGTCTGAAGCCGCGGCTGTATACCCTTGGGCGGCGGGTGATGACCTCTGCCACCGTCGGCTGTGCCTGCTGCTGCATCTCCCGCTCCTTTTCCCGAGCATATTCGGCGATGTCGGGATACATCTCAAGAATATCTCGGTAGATATTCTCGGTGATCTGGTCGATAAGGTCCTGATTTGGCATTGTGTCCCCGTAATAGGCGTCCAGCTGGTCGCACATCATGATGATGTAGGGCTGTAGCCGGTAGAAAATCTCAGGGTAAATGCTGCTCAGATCGGGTAGCTCATTGGCATTGAAGTTTTGATTATTGCTTATATTTTGACTGTTCATCGGTTTTCTCTATTGTCTTCCTTTGTAAAATTTTTTGATTCTATTGACTGGATATCAATGATTGGCGGTGCTGACACCGTCTATTATTATATTTTATGACACAATCAAAAATAGGTTACCCTAAGATGGATAGGGAAGTGATTTTTTGCAAAAACCGAATTGCCGCGATGGGTCACACGGGTCGGAGCAGGGGTCACACGGGTCGGAAGCAGGGGGAGGCACATGGGAGCAAAAGAGGAGCCTCCCCCCGGATAGGTGCAGGGGGAGGCGTCAGTACTTTCTGTAAGGGGGGCGGAATTCCGATTAGGGGGTGTTTTCCCGGGGTTCTTCTTTCTTCTCCTTTGGTTGCCCGTGATAGGGGAAGATATAGCTGTTGAAAAGCCATGCCGAGAAGACGCCGAGGACCGTTTGCGCCGAGCGGGTGATGGCGTAATAATAGGCGTTTTCCTCGGCGTAGCCGATAATGCAGATGACAAAGATGGTGCAGGCGACGCCGCAAAAGTTTTTGCATTTTGCGATTTCCGCCACGGTGAGGGTGAACAATGCCCCCGCAAGGAGGGTCAAAAGCTCGATGACAACCGCCCAAAATTGATTTTTTACATAGGGAACAATGCTGAGATAGATAAAAATGAACATAAGTCCGCACAAAAGTCCGATTGCAGTCGCCTTAATCCTCAGTCTACCGTTGATCTGGGTCAGCTCGGCAGAGTCCCTCATCTCCAAAACCGCGTAAAAATAGGCAAACAGGGGGTGCAGACGCAGGGAGGGCACAAATATTCGAATGAGCTGCCAGATAAGGAAGGAGAGGAGTATTGCCAGCACGCTCTTAAACTTTCTCATACCCACGTGAGGGAGGCGCAGATATTCCTTAATTTTCGGGAGTTTATCTTTAATCTTCATTCGGTAGCCCTTGATAATCGAGTTTTTTTATTATGGATACAAAATGGGTATATATAATATAGCACAGAAAGCCCTTGTTGACAACTGCTTTGCGGAATTTTCGACAAATGATGGATTTTGAGTTAAAATTTATTATTATATCATTTTACAAAGGAAAAATCCACAGTCGGGGCGGATGAAAAAGGAATTTCGTATATTTTGACAAAAAATATTGATTTTTTTGTGCATTTATGATAAAATAAAAGAAAACAATTGAATATTATGAAAGGCAAATCTCGTGAAAACTTCAAGAAACATTTTTACAGGTGTGCTTCTGTCGGCAGCTATCGCCGCAGTGGCTTTTATTTTGAACGATCTTCTCCCCCTCGACCTCATCGGTACCGCAATTCTGTCTCTTATCCTCGGTATGCTGCTCAACCCCCTCTTTTTGCGCCATCGCAGCCTCTCCCCCGGGGTGGATTGGACGTCTAAGACAGTTCTTAGGGTCGGCATTATTTGCGCCGGTGTTACCCTTAGCTTTGCACAGGTGCTGAAGGCGGGTAAATATGCGCTGATTCTGATGCTCTTTACCCTGACAACGGCCTTCGGTGTCGGGTATATCTGCAAGCGGATCTTTAAAATCAACTGGAAGCTGGCAAGTCTCCTCTCGATAAGCACCGCCATTTGCGGCGGAACGGCTGTGGCAACCCTCGGTCCCACAATCGAGGCGGAGGATAGGGATATCGCCTATGCCATCTCCGCAACCTTTATTTTCGACCTTCTTACTGTTATCGCATTCCCTTGGATAGGGATGATGCTCGGGCTGGGGGATACCGGGTACGGGCTGTGGATCGGCACCTCGGTTAATGACACCTCCTCGGTGGTGGCGGCAGGATACGCCTTTTCTGACACTGCCGGCGCCCTTGCAACTATTGTTAAGCTGACAAGAACCCTTTTTATCGTGCCCCTTGTTCTTGTTTTTTCCTGGCTCTATGCGAGAAAATCGGCAGGCTCAGGAGATGCCGCTGCCGGAGGGCGGGGAAGGGTCAACGTGGTAAAGATATTCCCCTGGTTTATCCTTCTTTTCCTTGTTATGGTGGGAATCCGCAGCACCGGTATCCTATCCGATGCTGTGGTGAGCAACGTGTCCCTCATCTCTAAATTCTGCCTTGCCATGGCCCTTGCGGCAATCGGGATGAAAACCAGCCTCAGGGAGGTTCGGGATATCGGACCGAAGCCTATGGTGGCAGGGGTCATTATTGACACGTCGGTGGTTATTGTAGCCCTTGTTGCTCAGGCAGGGATACTGCATTTTATAAAATAGGCATCGATCAGACTGGGGTGTTTTCCCCTTTTTGCGCTGATTTATGAGCCAACCCCCCTTTATTGAAATCTCTTTCGATAAAGGGGGGTTACATTTTGCCTGACGGCGAATTTATTTTGCGGCTGTATGGGCGTCATGACCGGCGGGGGGAGAATTTTTTCGGTCGATTGCCCTGTTGCGGAAATAGAGAATGATGTCAACGGCAACCATGATCAGATTCAGTATGTAGAAGATGAGAACATAGTTTATGCTGTTTGCGATCAGCTTTGCCGCTATTCCGCAGATATATCCGAAAAATATGAAGAAGAGAAAGAGGGGGCTTTTTCCCTTTGCCGTTCTCCCCTTATAGGATCGGATAATTGACATGGGCCATGATATGCCGAAGCTGACGACCATCATTGCCTCGAATAAAGATGCGTTCATAAATGCTCCTCCATAGAATTATCCTGTAAAGTATAACACATCAATCTCTCTTAGTCAAATATTTTATATTTTCAGCGCAACAGCAGTTCCCACTCTTTTAGGATTTCGCACTCAAAGTTACAACAAAATTGGCGATTAAAGAAACATTTGTATTTAAATAGTACGAATTATCTGGTATACTTATATTTGAAGACGATTATTTACGTCAAAACTGTTGTTATAGCAATTAATTTTAGGTTTTAGGGAGTTATAGTGGATTTAAAAACTATAATGTTAATGCTGGCAGTCGGATCATTTTTATTCGGGCTGCTGTTTGCTGGATTCATTTTAGACAAAATAACCCTAAAAGAGATCTCTTGTTGGATTGCAACAAAGCTTTTTCAGAGATTTCCGGTCGAAATAAGATAGAATACGTTGAAATGATCTAAAGGAACCTTGCTTATATTCAGACGATAGAACTTTACCGTAAATATATAATCTGGGAGGTAGGATTGTGGATTACTTTGATATTGTTATAGTGGGAAGCGGAGCAGGACTTATGGTTGCGGAGGCGGCTATTACAAGCAACAAAAAATGTGCCATTATCGAAAAGTCCAAGTTTGGCGGAACCTGTCTTACAAAGGGATGCATACCCTCTAAAATGCTGGTTTACCCCGCCGATATGATCCGAACATATGAAAAATCGAGCAGAATCGGTTTAAGCTTTGGCAGCCCTGAGGTTGACTGGGAGACTATTTCAAAGCGAATGTGGAACCAGATAGACTATAACAAGGCCATAGAGCAGAGCTTAAAGCAGTCCGAAAATCTACGGATTTATAACGGGGAGGCAGAGTTTACCGGCAAAGACAAAATGCGGGTAAGGCTTAGCAGCGGCGGCTTTTCTGACGAAATTCGAGGCGGGATTTTTGTCATTGCAAATGGTTCAAGATCCTTTATTCCTCCGATTCACAATCTGGAAAGGACAGGATATATAACATCCGAGACCTTTTTTGGTGATAAATTTCCCCAGAAACCATGGTCAAGCTTGATAATTGTAGGCGGAGGAGCTATAGGCGCCGAGTTTGCCCATATTTTCTCAGCCCTTGGGACAAAGGTTACCGTCATCGAAATGCAGCCGCATATTCTTCCGACCGAAGAAGAGGAAATCAGCAGATTTGTAGAAACCGAATTTAAAAACAACCGAATTGATTTGATGACAAACTGCAAGGTAATTTCCTCTGAAAAAAAGGGAGATATGAAGTCGATAATTGTTGAGAATCTGCAGACGGGGAAAAGAGAAACAGTTGAAGCTCAGGAAATATTTATCGCCTCAGGAGTTTTTCCTAATAACGATATCCTTCGCCTTGAAAATACCGAAATTGAGACAGACAAAAGAGGTTGGATAAAAACAAACGAATATTTAGAAACAACGCAAAAAAACGTGTATGCTATAGGAGATACAAACGGAAAATATCAACTCAGGCATAAAGCTAATTATGAAGCAGAGGTGCTTATACATAACTTATTTTCAGGGGAGAGCAAAAAGAGAAAGGCCTGTTACAATGCCGTTCCGTGGGCTGTGTTCACATGGCCTCAGGTTGCCCATGTCGGTATTACCGAGAGAGAAGCGAGGGAATCCGGGAAAAAATATTGGATAGGCAGAAACTACTATTCACGGATTGCCAGCGGTATAGCTATGGGTATAGGCGGACATTCATCCGATGACGGTTTTGTAAAAATTATTGTCGGTGAGGAAAAAAACATACTTGGCGTTCACATAGTCGGCCCCCATGCATCGATTTTGTTGCAGCCCTTTGTATATCTTATGAATGCAAATTATAAATGCGAGAAGGGAAGAGAAAAAAGGCGCAGCAGCCTTATATGTCCGCAGCTTGGCAGCTATACGCCGATTGTTCATTCGATGGTAATACATCCCTCGTTTAATGAGTTGACAGCTTGGGTTCTGGAAAATATCAATTGGCAGGATGAACGGTGGTTGTAAGCAAACCGGAAAAATAGCAAATATCGAAAATCTTAGCATTTGTAAAAATGAAACAATAGAAAAATTTCCTCCTATGGCAGAATCGGGACCGACCATAGGAGGAAATTTTACATTATAGGAAGCCAGCAATATTGATAATTGAAGGGTGTATTCAGTTAAGCTTAGCAACAGGCATATCAATGCCCAGCAGGGGCAGAATGCGGAGCAGGGTCATTCTGTGCCGCATATACGGTGAGTATCTGACACCGAGTGCACCAAGTTCGGGGGAGACATCTATTTCGGCAATGGTTGTGGGGGCGCCGGCAAGCTTCATACTTTGGCGCAGTTTATCAACAGGGGGAATTTCCGATTTGATAATCTCCCTTATATTTTGCCAGTTTTCTTTGATAATTTGGGGTGTTGTCTCCTCGGTTACATTTGGAGTGTTAAGCTTTCTGACCTCGTCTATAAAGCTTTTGCCGTAGGCGGAAAGCAATTCGTCATAGTCCAAAATTTCACGGACGGGTAAAACATCTTCATGCAAAATTGCCTGATGGTAGATATCTGCCGTCAGCAAGGTGGCAACGCCGACCTTCCTGCCGTGGAAATCGGAGAGCTGACCGTTCTCCAGTTTTTTGATTTCCCAGAAATGGGAGATTATATGCTCCGATCCCGATGCCGGGCGTACCGAATCCGCAAGCTTCATGGCAACCCCTGAGAATACAAGGGCCTCCATAAGGCTGCCGGCACTCTCCTCATCGTCCTGTGTTATTTTGCCTGCCTGTGACACAACCCCGTTTACCGTCTCCCTGACAAAGGATGCTATTGCCTCGCAGTAGTATTCACCGGTCAAAATATGAGAGATTCTCCAGTCGGCAAGGGCAATATATTTTGCGACAAGGTCGCCAAATCCGGCGGATTTTAGTATGGCGGGAGCCTTTGCCAGGATTTGAGTGTCCGCAATAATGATGCTGGGTTCCCGCGCTTTCATGGTTGTCTTAAAATTATCATGGGTTATCGGAGAAGTGCCGGAGGCAAAACCGTCCATGGAGGGAGCGGTGGCGAATATCGCAAAATCGCAATCTGCCTTCAGCGCAGCCAGCCGGCAGATATCATTAAGGGAACCGCTGCCGACCGATAAAATCCCTTTTGTACCGGTGCTGAGCTCGACAATCTCATTAACCTGAACGATGTCGGCAATACGGAGGTCGTCATATAGCTTGAGCTTGTATGTAAATCCTGAGGCGGTCAGATTTTCGAGTATTCCACTTGAGGCAGTCAAGGTATTTTTATCTGCAACTACGAGAATATCCGATGGAAATCCGTTGGATTTTAATATTTCACCCGTTGTGGCAAGAAGACCGCTACCTACCTCAACAGCCTTAATGTTTGCCGTATGCCTTCTTCCGCAGGGACAATTTTGCAATTTTTTAATGATGGAATCAAGATTCATGTTCAGCCTCCACCGTACATATTTATTTTTAGAGCTGTTTGACATATGGCTTTATTATTGCTATAATGATATCATAATGAACGATAATAATCAATATATGTCTAATTTGTTGACTAAACGAGCATAACTTTAATAAAAAATATGTCAAAACGGTCATAAAAGGATCAACATGCAAAACGAAAGGCAAAAACAAATTCTTGAAATGCTCTTTGAGCGGCATTTTGTTACAATTAAGGAACTGTGTAAAGCTCTGTATATCAGTGAGGCAACGGCAAGGCGGGATTTGCGCTATCTTGCTCAAAAGGGTCTTATCAATCGCACCCATGGCGGTGCAGCAATTCGAGGGATATCGGCCGATTCAAAGATCCCGATACATCTGCGTGAAAATGAGCAGAGTCTGGCAAAGGCTGAGATTGGCAGGCGTGCCGCCTCCCTTGTGCGGGACGGGCAGGTTATTCTTATGGATGCGAGCACCACAACATATAATATTTTGCCCTATCTTAAGGCGCGCAAGGAGCTTATTGTCGTTACCAGCGGGGCAAAGACCGCCCTTGTCTTGGCGGGTATGAATATAAAAACCTATTCTACCGGCGGGCAGATGATAACCGAGTCACTCTCCTATATCGGCGCTGATGCCGAACGAATGGTAAGAGGCGTTAATGCGGACATTCTCTTTTTCTCATGCAGAGGGCTTTCCTTTGACGGCAGATTGAGCGATGTATCCGAGGAGGAAAATGACCTTAGAAAGGTTATGCTCAGCCGCGCTAAAACTAAGGTCTTTTTATGCGACAGCAGCAAAATCGGAAAAACATATTTTCACAATTTGTGCCTTGTTGAGGATATCGATTATATTATTTGCGAAAGAGAGCTGCCCGAAACATTGCGGCATAAAGGGTATATATATATAAAAAATTTTATAGAAAAGCCGCCGAGACCCTTTTAAAAGGGTCTCGGCGGCACAATATTTATTGGAGTTTTTATATTTTTCGATTAATGCTTTATTCCGAATATCGCCAGTTGGGGCAAGCCCTTCTTCATTTTCCAGATGTTATTTTGGTTAAATCCTTCAAGTGTATCGACCCGGTTTGAGTTTTTGTCATAATAACGGAATTCAATTTTTGATCCTTTGTCCTTTAATTCTTCTATTACATAACAGTAACTCATACCCATCTTTATTCCTTGCTCCCGAAATTCGTTGATCAAGGCTTCTTTATCGGCAAGATTGAGTAATAATGTTTCAATAAAATAACGTTCTCTCCGTTTAAGATCGAGCGTTGCGACACAAAATGGGCCGGGAGTCTCATCAACCGGAAGAGTTGAAAAATTTTGCATCAATACCTGATACAGCTGCTTGATTATTTCTTTCTCTTCATTATCATAGCTATTACTGTCAAAAAGAGTATATAAGGAGTTGATTTTAACGATTTTGTACTCATCAACACCTAATGAACGCAGCCTATTTGTTATATCATCGAATTGGGAAAAAGAGAGGATTTGCGGTGTAAGTATTTCAATACCTAATATTTCTCCCGTATAATAATAAGGCTCGGACGCAATATCTCCCATAAAATAACTGGATGTCGCTGAATGTGCCTCTCCGGCAATTCCGCCCACTGCAGGGTAAGGAAGGACTACATCATTCACATAAGAAACAGCTTCGTTTGCGGTTACGGTGATTTGTGCTGAGGAATAACAGCTGTCAATAATATTGGCAAAGCCGACAATTCCCCCTACCGATATAGGTCTTTCGTGGTTTACCTCTACTTCTATCAGGATATCCTCACTAAAGCAGCCGGCAATATAATTCCCGATACCGGCAATGCTTCCAACTCCTATATGAATATCGCCCTCAGCTACCGAGGCTGCAATTTTCCCTCCCGAGATGCCGAGATTTATTACCTTGCCAAAAAGGACTTCGTTCGGCTTTTTGTTGAAGCTGTCGATCCCCACCTTTCCGAAAAGACCGACAGATCCTTCGGGATTGTTTATTTGCAAATTATAGATTATATGCCCGTTGCCGTTAAATACCCCGAGAAAGGGATTTGCCATGTCCCCGATAGGCCTCCAGCCCCCTTCGAAGGCGCCGCCCGCGGCATAATCTTCAGCAGTAAAGACAATATCGGCCATCAGCTTATAGTTGGCGGTAAGATCATTCCGAACGGCATCAAGCTCGGCGGCAGTGTATATCTCGATATATTCAACATCGGCAATGAAGCCGAGATCAGAGGGGTCGCTATTATTGCGATTTAAAAACTGCCGCACGAGAGGAATGGCGGCATAGACCGTCATACCGCTGACAATTAGCAAAATAGCTAGCAGTGCCGACACCAGAGCAACTCGAGTCTTGCGAAAAGTTCGAGTATGCGTCCTTGTATCGGATGCTTCGATCGCTTGCTTAATATTGGTGCGCAGAGATTCCTTGTCAATATTCAGTTCGGCGGCCGCTTTTTTCAAGTCGCTTCCCTTTAACATGCAAATCATCACCTTTCTTAATATTTTTGATCCCTACCGCATCTTCTTTGCCAAATATACGTCGCAACTCGCCGAGGGTACGGTAAAGGCGGTTTGCCGCATTGCTCGATGAAATACCGAGGGCGCCGGCTGTTTCCCGCATGGTCAGCCCGACCGAATAAAAAAGGACAAAAACCCGGTAGGTCAGGCTATCCTTATGCCGGATATAGTTTAGTATCTGTTGTGCCATTTCTGCATCGATTACACTTTTTTCAAGCTGGGACGGTCTGAGTTCGGTCATTATTGTTTCATAGCTTCCATCGTCGTCAAGGGACATTGTCTGCCGACGGTCCCTCTCTCTGATAAAGTAGCGTCCCATCTCGTGCTTTGCCGATGCCTTTAGGTACTTGATCGCCTCGTCGGCGGGAATCATGCCCTTGTTCAAAAGCCTTTTGTAAAAGGATAGGTAAGTGTTCTGTAGGACGTCATGCGCATCATCTACAATCTTGATATTTGCGATAACATAGGCGCAAAGTTCCTGATAAGTGTTGTCATATACCTGATCAAAGTATAGGTCGGCCGCCTGTTTTTCCATGGAGTTCCTCCTTCCTTTACCTACATTAAGTTGTTTTAATCCGATTTTATTTCATTATTATAAAAATTTTTGAAAAAAGTTTTTTATGGCGTTCTTGCGGTTGTTTCTGATAAAGTCAAGCCGAATTCATTATAACTTGTATTGGATGTCTTGTCAATATCTGTAAATTGTTAGAAACACCTTTCATTTTGGCGTAAAAAAAGCGCGTACGGTTTTGGTACGCGCGATATGTAAAAAGAACAGAAATAACCGCTTTCGACAGCTCTTTTCTTTTAGTTAAAATCTGCCGAAGACACCTTGCTATATGTATTAGTCTAGCCACAAACTCGATGCTTCTAAATATTGTGTAAACAACTCGTTATAAAGACGATGATTTTTATCATCGGGATCGAGGCGGTTTACCACTCGCACCATAGATGCCGAGGCACTGCGTAGATCGGGAAAGAGACCAGTACCCACGGCAGCCGTCATGGCGGCACCTAGGGCGGTGGAGTCCTCACATTCGAGAATTTCGACAGGGAGACCACATACGTCACACTTTATTTTGCACCATAAGGGGATTCTGCTGCCGCCGCCGGTAATGCGAAGCGTTTTAAGCACTTGTTTATCTGCCTTCCTTGCCACCTCCAGACAATGGCGCACGCTGAAAGCCACTCCTTTCATGACAGCACGGGCAAAATGTCTTCGGTCATGCATCGAAGTGAGATTTAAGAAAGCGCCCTTTGCTTTTGCGTTCCAGATTGGGGCACGTTCTCCCGAAAGATAGGGAATAAATAGCAGACCCTCCGACCCTGCCGCCACAGAGGATGCCTCTTGAATAAGCACGTTAAAATCGGATTGGCTCGTTACGTTGTTCTTTAGCCAAAACAGAGAATTGCCTCCCCCTTGGGTAGGACCGTATAGGATGGACAGGGTACCGGTAATGTAAGGGGGCACAGTCATCAGACCCTTGGTGTATTGTTCTTTTTCGGTAGAAATTCCGACAATCTCCGATGTTCCTGAACAGTTAAAGGCAAGGGAAGGCTTTTCAAAAACTCCGCTGCCTAGCATAGTTGCGGGGGCATCGCTCAAGCCCGTGGAGACAGGTATTCCGGCAGGGAGACCGGTTAATTTTGCTGCCCTTTGGCTCACAGTTCCCCTAAGCTCATTCCAGTGTGCAATCTTGGGAAGATGGTTAGAAGAAAAACCGAGAAAATTCAAGTAGGACTCATTGGTGGTAAAGGTCTTAAGATGAACTAGGCTTTTAAATGTCCAGGAGTCGGATTGATAATTGCCCGTCAGCTTTAGACCGATATAATCCTTCGGCTGCAATATTTTGTAGCAGCGGGCGGCGATGTTTGGTTCGTTTCGGGCAACCCACATAAGTCGTGAGGAGGTCCAGTTGGGAGAGACAGGCACATTGCTGCCGAGAATATCGAACAGTTGCCCCTCGCTATATTTTGCCCGAATCAGATCTGCTTCCACAATGGCGCGTGTATCCTGCCAAGTAATCACTTGACGCAAAGGCAGACCTTGCCGATCGACAAAGATCTCGCTGGGGGTTTGACCGGTAAGCCCGATCCCTCGGATTTTCCCCTTTATTTCGGGGTTTGCCGAAAATAGCTGCCCGAGTGCCGTAATTGTAGCCTTCCAGTAGTCCTCTGCCTCCTGCTCCACTATTCCGTTTTCCCCGCGATAAAGGGGGTATGAGCAGGTGGCTTTTCCCACCGAGACACCCTCGGGGGTAAATGCCTCAATTTTGCAGCTGCCGGTGCCAATATCGATGCCGAGAATGTAATCGTTGCTCATGATGTCACACCACATTATTTGAAATTATTCTTCCCGCTTCGCAGATAGACATGATAATGCTATCGATCTTTGAGAAGTTTTTGTTCATTTTGGGAATGGAAATACTGATAGACGCAACGGCGTTATTTTTACTGTCAAAAATGGGGACGCCGATACAATATCCACCAAGCTGATACTCCTCGTCGTCGATTGCATAGCCTTTTTCACGTATTCCGGCAAGCTGTTTTGTCAGCTCCGGCCATTTGTCAATGGTGTGTGGAGTATATTTTGTCAGCTTATTTACATCAATTATCCTTTCGACATCCTTTGGATTCATAAAGGCAAGCATGGCCTTCCCCAGCGCTGTGCAATAGGAGGGAATGCGCTTTCCGATATAAGAGGGAATCAGTGTGTTGACTATTGCCTCGCATCGGTCAATGTAAATCATTTCACCGTTGTCCATAACGGCAAGGTGAGTGTTGAGATTATATTTAAAGGAAAGTTCCCTTAAAACCTTGTGTGCCGTTTCTCTAAGATCTGTTCCCATTGTAACAAGCTGCGCCTTTTTCACAAATTTCATCCCTATACGGTAGAGCTTTGTGTCCGGGTCTCTTTCGAGATAGCCGATCATTTCTAATGATTTAAGAATAGGTACAATTGTAGTGGTAGGAATATTGCAGGCCTTCGCCAAATCCTTCATTGACCACTTGTCGTTTTGCACTGTGAACAGGTCGATAATATAGCCTGCTCGGACGATTGATTGATTGTAGATTTCTTTTGCCATAGATATTGCCTTTCGATAAAGTTAAAGTTTTATAATACTGAAAAAAACAAGGAACCGCATTGTGTATGCCTTAAAAGAAGCTGTTTTTGTCCGAAGCGGCAACATACGGTCAATGCACTTAATACCAATGAAATGCATTTGGTTGGTTCTTTCTGGGAAACACCGGTATTGGGCACGGACATTTAATCTCCGGTATACCAACTAGCAAGACCGGTAGGGAAACCAGCCGACGAGAAAAACAATCCTAATAGTTAGAACCTAATATGAATATTAAGTATTCAAATGTTATTATACCATTAACAAATTATTTTGTCAATCCACGATTTGTTATGTCCATTTCATGTAATAAGTAGGGGGATATTGGTTGCTTTGGTCGCCAAAATCCTTTAGTTAAGGGATTGTTTTATTCGGTTGTTGTGACTGTCATTATTAGTAGTCATATTCTGCTTTTTTATACGAAAAAATTTAAACAATATATTGACAAGGATAAAAAAATGCTATAATCAAATTAACCACTAAAAAAGTCGAAGTGGGTTCTAAATATTCGAATTAAATTTTTTAAAAATATAAAATTTTTAGGAGGAAAAGAATGAAAAAAGCTTTGGTAATTACAATGATTATGTTGTTTGCGGTTAGCATGTTTCCTTTTTCGCTATACAGTGCTAATCCCACACCGTCCTTTATTGTTGATTTTCAATTGGACAGAAAAGCGGAAATCGAGTCAATGTCAAGCGGCGAGTACTTTCAATGCGTTGCCGAATATACCAATGACGATGTAAAAATTACCGCATCGGTTGATAATGCCAACTGGTTCTTAGGCTATTACTGTGATTTTAATGCAGAAGAGAACAATTTTATCAAATTGAGAGTTAAAAACGAGACCCTTGGTGATACTTTTGAGGTGTGGGCATCCACCTCAACCAGCGGAAACTATCCTATACGCTTAGATCTGTGGCAATGCGAGCCAAATAGCACCCAGTATAAAGAATACATATTTGATGTTTCGGAGAATATTGGTAGCGGTGCGTGGGCAGGGAATATAAAGCGTATTCGCCTTGACTTTATTGTTGGACCGAATCCCCAAAAGGACGATGTGATTTATCTTGATTATTTTGCTGTTTTCAAGACTAAGGCCGATGCCGAGGCATTCAGCATCGATGCTTGGGAGTCAGCTAATCCTCCTGGCAATATTA